>JALYSS010000195.1 GCA_030854685.1 Pseudomonadota bacterium
GGCGTAGCGACATGGCGCGCGTATTCGTTGCAGGCCGATGCGATCCTGCTGACCAGTTCCGCGTTGCTGGCGGCAAGACGCGTCCGGTCGAATCGGGTGTTGTCCTCCAGTCCCGTGCGGCAGTGTCCGCCAGTGTCGAGGCACCATTGATTCACTTCCCACTGATGGCGCGCGACACCCGCCGCCACCCACGTTGCACCGGGCAGAACGGCGGCCAATTCGGATCGCAGAAAATCGAAAACCGAACGCCGCGCCGGCAACGCATTGGGGATTCCCAGCACGAACTGCACATGAGGGGGATCGCGGAGCAGGCCCTTCTGCACGAGGCTCGCGGCGTTGTAGAGCATTGCCAAATCGAAGACTTCGATTTCGGGCTTGATGTCGTAGTCCAGCATCGTTTGCGCAAGACCTTCGACGAAATCCGGCGGATTTTCGTAAATACTGGTCGGGAAATTCACCGAGCCGGTTGCAAGCGACGCCATGTCCGGCCCGAGATGGAGCATCGCGCCCCGTGCTGCCTGGTCACGGCCACGGCCGCCAGTGGAGAACTGGACAATCATCCCGGGACAGTACTTCCGGATGCCGTCCTGCACTTGCGCGTACAACTCGGGATCGGAGCTCGGCGACTCGTCGGGATTGCGCACATGAATGTGCACGACCGAGGCGCCAGCTTCGAACGCCTGGTGCGTCGATTCGATCTGCTCGCCGGGCGTGACCGGGACCGCCGGATTATCCTTCTTGCGCGGTAGCGAGCCGGTGATTGCAACGGTGATGATGACGGGTTCGGTCATGGGTAGCTGTGCGATTTTGGGTTTGGCGGCGCGGTGCATCGAAACGTCGAGAGTCGATGGCAATGGCCTCGGCTGCGCCGATCAATTTCCCGGAAGGCCGTGCACATTCTCGAAGAAAAGATCCTTCCGGGGCGCGGGCCGGTTCTTGATCAATCCATCCTCGTACATGAACTGCGCTTAATTGCCGGTCTGGCGCGGCGTCATGGCGAACTCGATCGAGGGATCGGCCACGATGCGGTAGACGTCCTCGACCGATTCCTCGCTCTTCGCTTCGGCGATGCAGAGTCCCTGATGCGCGCTTTCACGGATTACTGACCCGATCGCGTGTCTGACGGGGCTGCGCGCATGCGGTCCGATCCAAAGACCACGTCCCACCACCCTGTCGTAACGCCGAAATTGCACGAAGCTCCGGCGCCATGATGCCAGGCGTGGCGCAGTTTCGCCCTGTAAAGATATGACCCGCGTCGCGCTCGCCAGCGGTGAACGGCGTGATGCACACTGACGTACCAAAGATAGCCGAGTGTCAGTCCCGCAGTGAAACCGCTCGCGAGATTGAATCCCGCTTCTCGCCACAGCGGCGCGAACACAACGACGCCGAGGGCAGCGAAACTCAGCCAGGTCGGCGTACCGATCAGTGCGCGAGGATCCGCATGATGCGAAGCGTGCAACCGTCGAAAGGGCGGCACGTGGTGCAGGATGAAGCGATGCGCGAGAAACTCCACCAGCGACCATGCCGCGACCCCGGCCAGAAAGGCCAGGGCCCATTTGATCCACCCGACGATCGGCGCATCGTGCAGTGCGGACACGGCGAGTATGAGCAGCATCGACGGATACACGAAGAAATCGGCGTAGTAGCCGACTTTAGTCAAGCGCATGCCTGAATCGCTCCGCGTGTACTTCGTGTTGGAATGGATCGGGAATCTGACCTCCAGCGACGATCACTGGCAAACGCTCGACGTGCTATGCAGTCAGCCTGCATTGAAGCCAGCGCCGTTCGATTATAGGATTACCGTTGCATGGAGGTCGATCTGACACACTTGCGCCATCTCCGGCGAACGTCGTTTCTCTGGCGGAAGACCAGTATATCGCCGTGCGGCGTCGGCTTCGGCTTCGCGAATCCGCTCAGCAGGACATTTTCACATAAGAAACACCACGATCGCGGGCCCGACCGGAATGAACGTTCATGGTCGAATTGATGCCTAGGTCAACCCGAACCGGCGAATGAGCCATGTCTTCATCAGCTGCGTGAGGAGAATGTACCCACCCAGGATGCCGAGCAGTGCCAAACCATAGGCATGGGGCATCTGTGTGAGACCGAGCGCGGAGGCGAACGGCGCAGTCGGCAACCATAGCCCGAGCAGAGAGATGCCAATCGTGGTCACCAGCAGCGGGAAGCTCGGTTTGGACTCGATGAACGGAATTTTGCCGGTGCGAATGACGTGCACGATGAGCGTTTGCGACAGCAACGATTCGACGAACCAGCCGGTCTGAAACAAGGGCTTGTTGGTCCACGCGCCGAAGAAGTAGATCAGCGTCCCGAACGTCACGTAATCGAACAACGAGCTGATCGGCCCGATGTACAGCATGAAACGGCCGATGTTGCCGATATCCCACTGCCTCGGCTGTTTCAGATAATCCGCGTCCACGTTGTCCGTGGCAACCGTCGTCTGCGAAAAATCATAAAGCAGGTTGTTGACCAGAATCTGCACCGGCGCCATTGGCAGAAACGGCAGGAACGCACTGGCGCCCAACACACTGAACATGTTGCCGAAGTTCGAGCTGGCACCCATCTTGATGTACTTGGTGATGTTTCCGAACACCTTGCGGCCTTCGATCACGCCGTCTTCCAGCACCAACAGGCTCTTTTCAAGCAGGATGATGTCAGCAGATTCCCTGGCGATGTCCACGGCCGTATCGACCGAGATGCCGACATCGGCGGCCTTGAGCGCCGGACCATCGTTTATGCCGTCGCCCAGGAATCCGACGACGTGTCGGCGCGTGTGGAGCGCCCGGATGACCCGCGCCTTCTGCGCCGGCGACAGCTTGGCCAGGACCGAAACGGCTTCGGTTCGTTCCGCCAGCACCGCGTCCGTCATCGCATCGATTTCGCTACCCAGAACAACCTGCTCGACCGGCAATCCGACCTGCCGGCAGACGTTGCGGGTGACCGCTTCGTTGTCGCCGGTCAGGACCTTGACCGCCACGCCGTGCGCCTGCAGCACGCGAATGGCTTCGGCCGCGCTTTCCTTCGGCGGATCGAGAAAGGCGATGTAACCGGCGAGCACCAGACCCTCTTCATCGGTCACGGAATAAGCGGTCTGGCCTTTCGGCAATTCCTTGTAGGCGACGGCGATGACCCTGAATCCGTCCTCGTTGAAAGCCTCGGTCAATTTACGCAACTCGTCGTAATGCCCTTCCTCGAGCATCACCACCTCGTCACGGTGCTCGACTCGATCGCAGACCGCGAAAAGCTCCTCGACCGCGCCCTTGCAGATGAGGATGTGGGGCCCGTCCTTTTCCGCAACGACCACCGACATGCGCCGGCGCTGGAAGTCGAACGGAATTTCGTCGACCTTTGCAAATCGACTGTCCGTTTTCAAGTGCTCGCGCAACTCCACGTGCTCCAGCACCGCGACGTCGAGCAGGTTCTTGAGGCCCGTCTGATAGAAGCTGTTGAGATAGGCGTACTCCAGCACGCGCTCCGATTCGTCGCCGAACACGTCGACGTGCTTTTCCAGGATGACCTTGTCCTGGGTCAATGTGCCGGTCTTGTCCGTGCACAGCACGTCCATCGCCCCCAGGTTCTGAATCGAGTTGAGCCGCTTGACGATGACCTTCTTGTGGGACATCGCCAAGGCGCCCTTGGCGAGGTTGATGGTCACGATCATCGGCAGCATTTCCGGCGTGAGACCGACCGCAACCGCTACCGCAAACAGGAACGCTTCCAGCCAGTTGCCCTTGGTGATCCCGTTGACCAGGAAGACCAGCGGCACCATCACCAGCATGAAGCGGATGATCAGCCAGATGAACCGGTTCACGCCCCGGTCGAAGCCGGTCAGGACGCGCTGCCCGATCATGCTGCTGGCGACGTTGCCGAAATAGGTGCGCGAGCCCGTTGCCACGACGAGCGCGGTCGCCGTACCGCTGATGACGTTCGTACCCATGAACGCCACATTGTTCAACTCGAGCGCAGACTTGATTCCCGGCGCGGTCGCGGCCGGATACTTTTCCACCGGCAGCGACTCACCGGTCAGCGATGCCTGGTTGAGGAACAGGTCTCGCGCTGCGAGGATGCGCACGTCGGCGGGCACGATGTCGCCTGCGGAAAGATGGAGCACGTCGCCGGGCACGACATGCGCGAGCGGAATTTCCTTGCGCTCCGACCCCTTGGGGACGACGACTTGAACGTGCTGCTCGACGTCGTCACGGATCCCCGGGCGCTCGTTCCCGCGCAGCACGGTTGCGGTCGTCCTGACCATTGCGCGCAGCCGCTCGGCCGCCCTGCTGGAGCGAAATTCCTGCACGAACGAGAGCAGTGACGACAGCAGCACCATCAATGAAATGACCACGGCGCCATTGACCTCTCCGGTAGCGTAATTCACTCCCGCCAGCACGAGGAGGAGCACCGACAGCGGTGTGAGGAAGAGCTCGAGCAGGCGGCGGATGGGACTCTTCGGCCTTTCGTGCGCAACCGCGTTTGGTCCATAGCGTTCGAGACGCTCGTCGGCCTCGCGGTCGAGCAAGCCATCCAGGGACGAATCCATCCGAGCCAGCGCAGCCGCCGGCGTGAGCCCGCCAACCTCCAGCAACTCGGCGCCGGTGGCGAGGTCAGGGCCAGCGCCCGTGCCCTTCGTCGCGCTCACGCGGCCAAAAATGTCGACGCCAAACAACGTCAGCTTCGGGGTCATCGCAAAACGCCTGTCAACGCGAAAGCGCGCGCCGAATCGATCTCGGCACGGTCGCTAGCCAAGGTAGATATTGAATGACCGATGACCCGAGGCTGCAAATGTTCGATCATCCCTGCACCTCCACGGGTGGATCGCTGAAAGCACTCCGTCCGTAATCGTGGTTTGCCTTGCGGACTTATCATCACCCAGGCACGCGCCGGCAAGTTATCGGGATATCGATTGGTCCGGGTTCGTCATCAATCGTAGCGAGGAGCGCAACCTGTGGAAGCCATGACGGTTTTTGAAGTACAGCAAGCGATCCGCGACCGCGATTTCGTGCGGCTGCACAATGTGCTCGGCCGCTTTGAACCCGCGGCGGTCGCGGCTGAGATACGCGATCTGACGTTGGACGACCAGGCCGTAGTCTTCAGGATCCTGCCCCGTCAATGTGCTGCGGCGGTGTTCGAATTCCTGGATGTTGCGGCGCGAGAGCACCTGCTCAAGGCACTGGGTCAGGAACATGTGGCGGCGATTCTCAATGACATGGCGCCCGACGACCGGACCGCGTTGCTGGAGGAACTACCCGCCGCCGCCACGAAGCGGATGCTGTCGTTGCTGTCGCCGGACGAGCGGACGGTGGCGCTGTCGTTGCTGGGGTACCCGGCCGGCAGCATCGGCCGACTGATGACGCCTGACTACCTTGTGGTGGATCAGCATTGGACTGCGGACCAGGTACTCGAGCACATACGTACGCATGGCCATGACAGCGAAACAATCAACATGCTCTACGTGATCGACGCTCACGGAGTATTGATCGATGATATCCGTTTGCGCGAGTTCCTGCTGACCGCACCTGCGACGCGCGTGGTCGAGTTAATGGATGGCCGGTTCGTTGCGCTGAAGGCCGCGGACCCTCGAGAGGCCGCCATCGCGATCTTTATACGGGAGGACCGCAAAGCGCTGCCCGTCGTCGATTCGACTGGCGTCCTGATCGGCATTGTGACTCTGGACGATGTGTTGAAAGTCGCTGAAAACCGGGCCACGCGTGAGATCCAGAAAATCGGCGGTTCCGAGGCCCTGAACGAGCCGTACATGGGGATTGCGCTCTCGCGAATGGTAAAAAAGCGCGCCGGGTGGCTCGTCATCTTATTTCTCGGCGAGATGCTGACCGCTACCGCCATGGGGTTTTTTGAGAATGAGATCGAGAAAGCTGTCGTGCTCGCCCTGTTCGTCCCGTTGATCATTTCCAGCGGCGGCAACTCGGGCTCACAAGCCACGACGCTCGTCATTCGCGCCATGGCGGTAGGCGAGATCCACCTGCGTGACTGGTGGCGCGTCATGCGCCGCGAGGTAGTCACCGGATTGGCTCTGGGATCGATACTTGGAATCATCGGGTTTCTGCGCATCACCGTGTGGTCCGCCTTCTCTGCCATCTATGGTCCGCATTGGATACTGGTGGCGTTGACGGTCGGGGTTGCGTTGATTGGCATCGTGCTGTGGGGAACCGTTGCCGGTTCCATGCTCCCATTTGTACTGCGACGCGCAGGCCTCGATCCCGCAACATCGTCGGCGCCATTCGTGGCCACGTTGGTCGATGTCACGGGCCTGGTCATCTATTTCACGATCGGAATGATCTTTCTGCGCGGTACATTGCTCTAGTACGCCAACCCATAAGCGTGGAACCCTCGCAATGGTGACCTCCGGCGAATACGCCGGCCGGGCGCAGGGAACTGCGAGGCGCCGCTGATGATATCCGACAGAGCCACATGGCATACTTGACCAACGGTCACGGGCAGGACTATGAGCTATATTGACAGCAACCTTCTCGCAGGCGAACACGTCGTCTTTCGCACCCGCCTGCATTGGAAGCTCCTGATCGGACCCGTGCTGTTCATGCTGGTCACCGTGTTGCCAATCGCTTGGCTTCTCGCTCAGGGCAGTTGGAGCAACTTCGGCCTGATCCCTCCCGGCCTGGGCCTGTTTATCCTGCTGGCCGCGCTTATCAAGCGCCGGAGTTCCGACTTCGCGGTCACAAATATGCGCGTCATGATGAAGACTGGTGTCATCCGTACACGCTCGGTCGAACTTCTGCTTGGCAAGATCGAAGCAATCGCCGTGAACCAGAGTGTCGGCGGACGCATGTTCGGCTATGGCGACATCGTGGTGACAGGCAGCGGCGGCACCGAGGAGGCATTCTCTGATATACAGGCGCCACTTGAATTGCGTCGCGCTGTGCAGTCGGTGACTGCTGCGCAATCGATCCCGGTGCAAACCACTTCTGCGAATCGGCGCCCGGTTGGCTAATGTCTCGCGTGACCATGATGACCTCCCGGCGATCAACGGCCGAGTAGCAATATGCCAATCGCGAACACAACATAAAACCAACCGAAAAGTGCAAGTCTACCGGGCGTCAAGGCGTGTCGGCGCAGCAGCATGTCGAGGCCGATTATCGCCACCAGCGTGACAATGGCCGCCCAAATCAATGGCGTCTCGAGCATCCACGGCGTGAAGAAGAGCCCGAGCGCTGATGGTACGGTGGCCTGAATCATCATCGCGCCACTGATGTTTCCCAATGCGAGCGAGACCTTGCCCTGCCGGACCCAGATGACTGCATTCATGATCTCGGGTAGCTCGGTTGCAATCGGACTCAGCAATAATGCGACCAATTGTGGCCGGATGCCGAGCAGTGGACCGATGACATCCAGTTGATGAACGAACACTCGCGAACTTGCGAAAATGACTACGAGCGCGCCGACGGTTTGAACGAGCACCCACGTAGTGCGCGGCCTGGGTGAAGCAGGTCGAAGCTTGAGAGGCTCGAGCTCCGGATGTACGTCACCGGTTCCGTCGCCACGCAACTCGGTCCAGATGTAGACCCCGTAGGCAGCGAGGAACGCGACTCCGAGCCAGGCCTTGAGAGCGAAAGCCACCAACCCTGCGAGGACTTTGACGATAAAGATCGCGACGAACCAACGCTGGTCATGACTGAGCTTCCGCGTATCGACGTTGACGAGCAACGCGCCGCTCTGCTTGTTCCTGGTCTTCAGGAACACGAACCCGACGGCGGCATAGGCCACGGTTGCCAGAACAAGCGGACCACCCAGCGCCGCACCGACACCGATTTCCCGCTGTGCATCGTTGTCGCCGAATACGACGGCGACAAAGGTTATGACGCTCTCGGGAAGTGCGGTGCCGAATGCCGCCAGCACGGTGCCAACCGCATTCCGAGAGATGCTGAACCGCTGGCCGGCCCACTCGACGCCGTTAACAAAGAACTCGCAGGAAGCATAGATCGCGGCCGCGGACACGAAAAGCAAGACAAGCGTGGGCGTCATCGCCTTGCTCCGGCAGGAGGAATGTTCACATGCCACTGTGCAAACCAGCCAGGAAGAGCAGCAACGCGGCGAGCCGGATCAGCAAGGTCCGGCTGGCCGCCATGATCGAAGAGGCCACCGTCGACGCATATGGCGACTCGGAGCAGACTACTGGTTGGTACACGGTGCTCGACGAACGCCTTGCGCTGCCGTTTGAAACCATCATGCTCGGCGTCCTGGTGAAAGTCGTCGCGCTCGACGTTCGTGGCGACAACGGCATTGTCGCCATCGGCACGCGCGGTCGCGAGCGCCAGTCTGTCCCCATTCTTGATCTGCCGCTTCCGTCGCCTAGGCCCGAAGGGGTCGAATGGATCGAGGCGTACCGTCACTGGATCGGAGGTTGACTGCGCACTCAGATGGGCGCTACGGCACCGGCGAGGGTGAGCGGGCGATCCAGCTCATGGATCCAGGCTACTGCCCTCGGCGGGGATGAAGGGGATCAGCCCTTTCTCATAGGCGAGCTGCTGGAGTTCGGGCGGGGACCGGCGGATGTCGATCACGAGGCCATTGATCTGAACCATCCATACGAGCGGATTGTCAGCAAGCCTGCTGGGTAGCGTCCAATCGGGATGCATCGGCCCCATCCCGAGCGCGTCCCTGATTTGCTTTGACTTGATTTGTCCGGTGGCCTCGGCAATGCCGAAGAACTCGTAAATGGTTTTCGGCTTGCAGTGCGGAACTTGGGCGGGATCATCGAGGAAATTGGTGCGACCGACCGCGTGAACGGCGCCGGCGGCCCAGACGTTTTCCTTGCCCTTGAGCAAGGGCGACGGTCGCTTTCTTGCAAGAATGCCGACCACCCGGTGGATCAGCACCCGGTATTCGTCATTGAGGTGCTTTTCGCAGAAGGCGTCCGTGATCGCGATGATGGCAAAGAATTTCTCCGCCATGGCGCCGGGGATTCGTTCGAGCGAGGACTTGGTGACAGCGAGGGTTGTCTTCATGCAGCAGGCGTCCGGGAGCGAGCGTCCGCTACGCCGCATTCAACATGAACTCGACCTTTACAGATTCGAACGGGAATTCGACTGCGCCCGCGGCGGTTCGGCTAATCACGCCCGCGGCGAGCAATGCTTTCCCGTCGCCGTGTACGGCCTTTACGTCCCGACCCACATGCCGCGCCACCTCGCGGATCGATATCGGGTCTGCGCCGCACATCGCGTTGAGCAGATCCCATCGTTTGGCGGTACGCACCTGCCACAGCAAATCTGGCCACGCGAAGCCAATGCGCGCTTCGCGATCGGCGCGATCCGTCTTCATCACCCGAGCAGCATTGTCCAGCGCCTCACCAAGAGAGCGCACCTCAAGAACAACCGTTTTCACGATTCCACCTCGCTGTGTCCGCAGTGAAGTCCGCCACCAGTAGGTCCGGTGACGAAAAAACGTAAGGTCTTTGCTTGACACCGAAGTGCCGATGATCGCCCTTGCCGCGCTCGTTGTCGTAGAAGACGACAGTACGCATGGCCGATGGGGGAAAAGACGTCGGTCTGTCGTGCTGTGTCTGCCATGACGCAGTTTCTCCGATACGTTGAGTGACGTACAGGGAATTCGTCGTCGGGATGGGCGGGTTTGGCTCCTATTTACTCGATGAAAGACCTCCTCCGCTGACGTTATCGGAAACCGCTCCTCCGTCATGATTACCTCCTTCTGAAACGAAGTGCCCACCAGACGATTCAGCCGACGGAATGCGCTACGCCATACTCGACGGCAATACCGCCGAATTGTCGATTGCGAGCGCTACGCGCCAGACACCCGTTAGCGACGGGGCACAGCCGTGACTCGATAATGCGGGCTACCGCTGTTTCTAGGCTGCTGCGCGACTTCGCACTCGCGGCTCAGCCCTTGGCCAGACGTCGCGCCGCGCCACCCTGAGTTCGTAACTCGGACTGCAGATCGAGCCAGATCTCCGGCGAGACGTCGAAATACTTGCCAAGGCGAATGCGGTGTCGGCGGTGATGGCGCGCTTGCCGTTTACGATCTCGCTGATGCGGTTCGACGGCACGTCGAGATCCCGTGCCAGCGTGTTGATGCTGACGCCGAGCGGCCTCATGAATTCCTCGCGCAGGATCTCCCCGGGCGGGATCGGACCCAACTGTTTCGTCGCCATAGGCATTCCTTAGTGATAGTCGACAATCTCGACGTCGTGCGCGTCTCCGTCGTTCCACCGAAAGCAGATGCGCCACTGGTCGTTGATGCGGATGCTGTGTTGACCCTTTCGGCCACCGCGCAGCGCCTGGCGGAAGATGCCGATGCGCGGGCCATTGCTGGGCACGTCGTAATAACGGACATGACCGGTAACCACTTCTGTCGACCCAAAGCAGGCAATCCGGCCGCCCGCACGTCGTCGTTCAAAGTTAGCATGGCGGCGATTCAAGCTGACTTCCCGCGGTATGCCTCGTCGACTGCTCCAATGAGCAAAATACGACCGAGCGAAGCATCAGCGATCCGACCTCCCCTATCCGGGTGAGCTCTACGCTTCGACGAGGATCACCAGGGATTCGGGCAACACGCCGTCATACGCCATTGCATCTGCGGCGGCCTTGGACTTCATTGCGGCCGTGAGTGCGCCCATGTCGGGAACGTCCATGAGCACAGCCACGCGGGTAGGATTTTGCGGGTCAACGAACGTCCGGATATTGGTGATGCCGAGAGGACCGAATAACTCTCTACGCTTAGGTGAAGCCAGCCAGTGAGCTTTATCCTTGATGTTATGGTGCGCAACTATTGTGGGCATGGAGTCTCTGTGGGGTAGTAGATCTATAAGAAATACGCGAAAGCGACGAAGATAGTCGGTCCTGCTGGTTGAAACAAACACGCGAATGACTGCGCAAAAGATGAACGAGCAGCTCCGCTTGCAATTTCCCAGCCGCGGACCTGCGACGTGACGCAAAAACCAGCCCAAGCATATCCCAGGCGCGTTGACATCGCGAGGGTCTCACTTACGTCCGCAGCGAGCGGCTGCTTGCTGGAAAATCGACGGCCGAGAGAAACAGACCGGTATTGGCCGCGAATTGTCTTCGGCAATCGGCAGGTCTCGACCCGAAGCTCTTACCCTGCATCAGTAACGGAGCGCAGCAAGCAGTGTCGAGCAGGTAATGAGGATGAGGATGAGTGAGCCCACGGTCCATGGCGCGGCACGCGTGTCGTGGGTCCGTGCGGTGACGTGGGCGGCAAAGTGCAGGAGTCGCGACACAACATACCCGTAGAGGAGCACACGCGCGAGCAGCTGCCGCCGTGCACCCCGATATTTTCCGTTCTATTGCGCCTTCATTGGTGTGGCAGACGCCACCGCTGCCGTGCCCTCAGGATTGATGTTGAAAACCAGGAATGTGAACGGCTGATCACCGGGGTTTCCCCACTGATGCACGAGCATGGACGGCTCGTAGATAAACGAACCCGACTCCTTGGCTTCTGTCGTGCCTTCTATGGTAGTCGCGCCGGCGCCAGCAAGCACGTAGTAAAGTGCCGCCCCGGTTCGATGGTGAGGCGAGTTGGAAGGCGAGTGCGCTGGAAATGTAATGCGTGTCAGATTGAGATCATGGACGCCAGGCCTCAGGTCGGGGATCGCATCCTCGGTGCGATACAACTCGGTCACGCGGGCTGGCGCTGTCGCCACTGGCCGATTCAGGTCGGCAGCGCGGACCAGAAGGAAGTGAAGGAAGATCGATGGCTCACCGGCACCTGCCTGCAGCAATGCCGTTCGCCCGGAGGCAATGTACAGGCCCTCGCCGGCGTTGATCGTCCTGACCTCTCCGCCGAACGAAGCCGTCGTCGATCCGGCAACCTGGTAAAGCATGCCGTCGCCTACGGAAATGCTGCTCTTCTCGCCTGGCGGAATGGTGATTCGTACTGTCCTGAAATAGATCGGGGCATCTGCCACATAGGCGAGTTTGGCCGCCGCGATTGAAGTTCGCCCCGCCGTTTGCGGGGATGACTTCGCTTGACCCGTCGCCGAGCCGGCGAAGATGATGGCCGCAAGCAGGGCGATAGCAGTCAATCCGTGTCGCATGATCGTGCCTCTCGAAAATCGATTGGACCCTTGTCCTGGGCCGCTATCAGGCAGGATGCTTCCGCCCCCCACGGAAAACGCCGAATCGTGGAGATCGGTTTGCAGGTTTCTGCCACGCAAAAGGCCGGATTGACTGCGGCTGGCAGTCTTGAGGATACTCGCCAGGGCGGCATTGATATTCCGATCCTTCCGAAGGCACGCTTTGTTTCATCAATGCCCTGTCGCGTTCTTGGGCTTGCGCGAACTGTCTGAAGTGGGAGGGCCACACCATGCGCCTGCGCGATTGTCATAACTTTCATGATTTCCGGCGGCTGGCGAAGCAACGGCTGCCGAGTCCGATCTTCAATTACATCGATGGTGCGGCAGACGATGAAGCGACCCATCGTCGGAACACGGCAAGCTTCGAGCGATGCGATCTGGTGCCCAATGTCTTGCGGGGCGTGGAGACAGTGGATATTTCGGTGACCGTCATGGGCCAGAAGCTTGCATTGCCGTTCTATTGTTCTCCGACGGCGTTGCAGCGGCTGTTCCACCATCAGGGCGAACGCGCCGTGGCAGCAGCCGCGGCCAAGTACGGCACCATGTTCGGCGTATCCTCGTTGGGTACAGTCAGCATTGACGAATTGCGCAGCAAATATCATACGCCGCAAGTCTTTCAGTTCTATTTCCATAAGGACCGCGGCCTGAATCGTGCCATGATGCAACGCGCCAAATCGGCCGGTGTCGACGTGATGATGCTGACCGTGGACAGCATCACAGGGGGTAACCGCGAACGCGACCTGCGCACCGGATTTTCCATTCCTTTCAGGCTGACGCTTGGCGGAATGATTCAATTTGCGATCAAGCCGGTATGGGGCATCAACTATGTCACCCATGAAAGGTTCAAACTGCCGCAACTGGACGAATACGTCGACATGAGTGGCGGGGCAATGTCAATCGGCCGGTATTTTACGGACATGTTGGACCCGTCCATGAATTGGGACGATGTAGCTGAAATGGTCCAGCATTGGGACGGGCAGTTCTGCCTCAAGGGCATTATGTCCGTGGCAGATGCGAAACGCGCAATCGAGATCGGCTGCACGGGCATCGTACTGTCCAACCATGGCGGGCGACAGCTTGATGGCTCTCGAGCGCCATTCGATCAACTGGGTGAAATCGTGGACGCTGTGGGGGATCGAATCGACGTGATCATGGATGGTGGTATCCAGCGCGGAACGCACGTGTTGAAGGCGCTTTCGCTTGGAGCCAAAGCGGTTGGAGTTGGTCGCTTCTATCTCTATGCTCTGGCAGCGGCCGGTCAGGCGGGCGTTGAGCGCGCGCTTGGCCTGATGCGGGAGGAGATCGAGCGGGGGATGAAGCTGATGGGTTGCACCGCGATCGGCCAGCTCTCACGCGAAAATGTGCGGTTCAGGTAGCTTCAGGTTCGATCCGTTCCGGTGATAATCAATCATGACAGGTCCCGATCCGAAAGCCTCGGCCCGGAATCCTACGACACGATGACGCCGACGAAGCAGGTGACGCGCGACAGCATGATCGGCGTCACACTTGCGGATCATACCTGGCCGCGGATATCCACAATTCATCACGCTCCTGATCACACCCGATCCAGCCGGTATATCCGCGATTCTCCGTAGGATTTCGCGAGCGGCAGCTTGCCGATGTATTCCAGCGTAACGTCGCGCTGTCCGGTCGCGGCGAGCGCCGCGGCGAAGGCCTCGCTCGCGTACACCATGCCGGGTGGCGTCACCGGCTCGATGCGCGCGGCGCGGGTAACGCTCGATCCGAAATGACCGTCACGCCGCGTAATGGGATCGAAGCCGCAGAAGACCGGTCCGGTATGCAGCGCGATGCGGATCTGGCTGCTTTCCGACAGCCCCGCCGCGACCCAGTCGACTTCGAGCATTCGCTCGAGAAGGCTCAGCGCGAATTGCGCACCCTCCTGCGGCGACTCGAATACTGCATACAGCGCATCGCCCCACGTGTTGGTCTCGAGCGGCTTGCTGGTGCTGGCGTTGATGAGCGCTGCTCCGATTTCGAGGAATCGTTGCTGGAACAACGGCGCAAACGCATCGTGCAGGCGGCTGTAGCCCGCGAAATCGGCGAACAGCATCGTCTTCAACGTTCGCGCCGGGCGCTGCCCCGCCGGCGCCGCGGACGCGACGTCGCTTGCCGGGCGTGCCGGCGCCGCGACGTTCCCGGACGCGCGACGAGGCGGGATGGTGCCGATTCCGGACGATTCACGCAACGCGCGCAGATCGATGATCGTCGGCGGCGCGACGTTTCGCGTCCAGCGCGCGACGGACGTGCGTGTGCCCCCGACGCGCGCCGCATCGCCGCCGTCCAGCAAGCACACCAGCGACGGCTTCGTCTGCAATTGCGCCGCGCGAAGCATCGACAGGCCCTCGACGAGCACGGCCGCATGCTCGAACAGCACGTCGTCGCCAAGATAGCTTTCCTCCGTCGCCATGATCACCCGTGTCGCGCGCGCGAGCGCGGCATCGAAGCGCGTCTGCCATTGGTCGCCGGCGAATGCGACGCTCGTCCGGACGAATTCCTCGCGATCGAAGGGCAGCACGACGTTTACCTCGGCGTCGCGCTCGAGCGCAGCCTCGATGAACAGCAAGTCGGCACCGCACGCGGCTGACGTGAAGACGATCGGCTCGCGCAACGAAGCAACGTACTCGCGCAGCGCAGCGGTCACGCCCGGAACGAGCGCGGCCGGAAACCGCGGGGTCGGCCGGCCCGGCGCATCGATCATGTGCCCGGCGAACGCGACGACGTCGGCCGCCGGCAGCAGGCGCAACATATCGCTAGCTTCGGGAATCACGCGCGCGAGGAGACTCAGCTGGCGACGCATCGTCGCGACGTCCCCGGCATTGCCCCGCCTGTACGCTTCGGCATAGCTCGAGGCCGCCCCGTCGAAATCCCCGAGAAGCAATTGCACCTCGCCCTTCGTTGCGCAATCCCAGGGTGCGCGTGATGCGGCTTGCGGATCCAGCGACCCCACCACTTCACGGGCGAGCCGCTGTGCCGTGTGCCGGTCGCCGAGCAGCATGGACAACGTCGCGGCGTTGATCCCGGGATACGGATCGCGCCGGAGCGCGTACGCCTTCAGATATTGATCCCGGGCCCGCCCGACGATCTGCATCGCGTCCGCGCGAACCGGCCCCCGATGGAACGCGTCTTTCCAGAGTCTTCCGCGCAGGCTCAGGATTTCGGAAAGCAGAGGTGCATCGGCGGTCGCCGCCTCCGCGGCGTCGAGCACGGCGTGCGCGGTGCGTGTGGCGCCCGCCCGCGCATGCGCCAGCGCGCCCCAATAAAGGAGCTTCCCGTCACCGGGGTGCGCGACGATGTCTTCGCGGAACGCGTCGCATGCATCCCAGGGCGCTCCGCGGTCGAGATCATCGCGGATGCGCGCGACGGCGCCGTCGACGGCTTGCCCGGCTGCGGTGTCGTCGGCGTAGGAAGAGTGAGCGTCCATGCGAGGGTGCCGCGGCTGCGTAGACGTCGCGGCGGCCCGCGATCTAATGCCGCTGCTGCTCCTCGCCGATCCACGCGCGCATGCGGCCGACGCTGATCAATCCGCGCATCGCCGACGGCAACGCGTCGATGATTGCTGCCGCCTCCTTGAGCTCCGCCCCTTTCCGTGGCGACCCGGCCAGCGCCGACGCGTACAACGCCTGCGCGAATTCGACGTGCTGGGTGAGGTCTTCGTTGTCCTTGCGCGCGTAGAGCCCGCGATGCAATTCGAGCACCGGCTCGAGCAACCGCCGTGCCTCGGCATCTCGCCCGAGGCGCGCGGCGATCATCGC
The DNA here is from genome assembly GCA_030854685.1 of Pseudomonadota bacterium. Lineage (GTDB taxonomy): Bacteria > Pseudomonadota > Gammaproteobacteria > Burkholderiales > Casimicrobiaceae > VBCG01. The sequence goes on from JALYSS010000195.1 coordinate 15,871, forward strand.
GGCAAGGATCACCTGGCCGCTCGCGTCGCGCCTGTCCCAAAGCGTGCGCATCGGAATCACCTTGCGTAGCCCCAGCGCGCGCTGAATGTCGGCGTCTGCCGTCGCGTAGTCCTTGAGTCGGTACGATGCGTCGGCGGCAGTCCGGTACGCGACCTCCAGCGCGGCATTTCTGCCCTCATTTTGTGTCGGGGTGGGATTATTGATCTGCTCGAGACGCCGCACCGACGCGCGAGCGATCTTGCGCACCGCCTCATAATCGCCGTCGGCGTACGGAAGCGCGTAAGCGCCGTAACCTGGGCCTGACGTCGGGTAACCGTAGTAGCCCAGGAATTCGGGCAGATACGCGCGGCCGAAAGAGTTTTCCGGGACGTCGCGGATGGCCAGCGCGACAAACCGCAGATTGGACGCCAACGCGTCCGCCGCTGCCTGGCGATCGCCCGCATCGGCGTCAATCCTCGCGAGGTAGCCGGCGGCCAGCGACAGCACGTTGCCGATCATGCCGGATTCCTTGACCGTTTTTTCCACGCCGAGCGCCGCGCGCAGTTGTTCGCGCGCTTCGGCGACCTCGCCAAGGCTGAACAGCATCAATCCGGCGCCAATATGCACGCCGGTCAGGTTGTTCCAGGCGATCTGGTTGCTTGGATCGAGCCTGACGATCGCTTCCCAGTCGCGCACTTCCTGGCGAGCCATTGCCAGCGCCTTGCGCAGGTGCAGATCGATCCATTCGGCACTCAACAGCGTATCGAGTATCAAGCCCTCGGCCCGCAGTGCCGACATGTCGCCGGGACGCCGCTCGAGCACCTGGCGGGTCACCTTGAGCGCGTCGTCGCCAACCTGCCTCAGCTCACCGAGCCGCCCGAGATTCTGGAGTGCGGACATCTGCCACGAAGACGCCTCCGCGTACGCCGTCGCCGCCGGCAGGTCGTCGAGCTTGAGTGCGTCGATGCTGCGGTAGGCTTCGCGCGCCTCGTCCAGCGTCTTGACGGCGGCCCCGTTCTGGCTATCGCTCGCTTGCGCGAAGCCGAGAAAGGTCGCCGCGAGGCCGTAGGCTCGCCGCACCTGAATCGACGGCGACGGCGCGCTCATCAGCGGCTTCAGCACGTCCACGGCCCGGCGCCCGAGATCGAGCGCTTCCGGCAGCCTGTTCTGGCTGGACGCCACGCGGGCCTGCGACGTGAGTCCGAGGCCAAGCCCAATCGTGGTCGCTTCCGATTGATCGCCTTGGCCGCGCAGCTTGCCGAGGACGCCGACCGCGTCCGACAGGGCTCTCCCGCTCTCGTCGAGGCGCGACTGGTTGCGCAGCGCGGCGCCGTAGCGCACCAGCGCGAGCGCACGGTTGCGGTCGGTTTCGACGCTGCGTAGCGCGGGCGGCAGCGCGGCGTAATAGTCGACGGCGCGCTTGGCGAGCGCTGCCACGATGTCGAGACGTCCCAGCGGCTCGAGCTCGAGATAGAAGTCGTCGAGCAGATAGACGACGAGCTTCTCGGCCTCGCCACGCGCGCTTTCGGCAAGTGCGCGCGTCTGCTGCGCGGCCGCCTCCGCGCGCTGCGCGCGCTTCATGCTCATGTACCCGAACCCGGCGCTCGCGATCGCGCCGATCGCGAGCACCGCGCACACGGCGGCAAC
>JALYSS010000197.1 GCA_030854685.1 Pseudomonadota bacterium
AAGGCTTCCTGCAGGATTTCCTCGGCGATCGCTCCATCCCTTACGATACGCACGGCGATCCCGTACAGATGCGCGCTCGCCTGCCGGTAAAGGTTCGCAAACGCGCGCTGGTCGCCCAGCGCGACGCGCGCGAGCAGTTCGGCAAGCTGCGCACTGCGCTCGGTGGCCGCCGGTGGTCGCTCCGGCGCGGTCACTCGGCCGCCACGCTCGCGGCCGCATTGACCAATACGGCCGCTGCGCTGCCCACGTTGGGGAAGCACCCGCGCCTTGGCCCGGCGGCGCTCATTGACCGCGCGCGCGGTCTTTTTGCCAGAGCACGTCCGGCGCGTTGCCCGCGCGATTCAACGCACGGGCCAGGACGAACAGCAGGTCCGAAAGACGATTCAGGTAAATGCGGCTTGACGTCGACAGCGTGTCCTTTGCGGCGAGCGCCACGAGCGTGCGCTCCGCGCGTCGGCAGACGGTCCTTGCGACATGCGCAAGTGCTGCGGCCCGCGTGCCGCCCGGCAGGATGAATTCCTTGAGCATCGGCAGATCGGCATTGTAGTGCTCGACGGCGCCTTCCAGCCGCTCGATGTGCTGCGGTGTGATCGCCGCGTGGCCGGGGATCGACAGTTCGCCACCGAGGTCGAAGAGGTCGTGCTGAATGTCGGTGAGAAGGGCCTGCACCGGCGCTGGCAGCGGTTCGGTGAGGATCGCGCCGATCGTGGAATTCAATTCGTCGACGGTGCCGATTGCCTCGATGCGAGGACTATCCTTCGCGACTCGCGAACCGTCGCCGAGTCCTGTCGTGCCGGCGTCGCCGGTGCGCGTGACGATGCGGGATAAGCGATGGCCCATGGTCGTTGCCCTCGAAGCGGATGATGGGAGCGCCGGCGCCGAGGTGAGGCGGTGGCGTTCCGGCCGGTTACTTGCCCGACACTAGCGAAATCCTTGCGTCCCGGCAAGCACGTTCAAGGCGGACGCTCCCGATCTCGCTTTTTGTTACGATGGGCTCCGGGACCGAAAAAGCAGAGGCTCGCACATGGCGACGCAGCGGATCTACGAGCAGCATCTCGACCGTTGCCCGGCGAATTACGCGCCGCTCACGCCGCTGTCGTTCATCGCGCGCACCGCATACACCTGGCCGTATCGCACGGCGGTCGTGCACGGATCGAGACGCTATACCTGGGCGGAAACGTACGCGCGCTCGCGCCGCCTCGCGTCCGCGCTTGCGAATCGCGGCGTTGGCGTCGGCGATACCGTCGCCGCCATGCTCGCCAACACACCGGAAATGATCGAGTGCCATTTCGGCGTGCCGATGACGAGCGGCGTCCTGAACACCCTCAACACGCGCCTCGACGCGGAAGCGATCGCGTTCATGCTGGACCACGGCGAAGCGAAGGTGCTGATCACCGACACCGAGTTCGCGCCGACGATCGCGGCGGCGCTTGCGCGCGTCACGAGGAGGCCCCTCGTTATCGACGTCGTCGACGCGCTCGGGCCTGGTGGTGACCTGCTCGGCGAATCCGATTACGAGACGTTCATCGCCAAAGGCGACGCTGACTTCGCTTGGGTGCCGCCGGCTGACGAATGGGATGCGATTGCGCTCAACTACACGTCCGGGACGACCGGCAACCCCAAGGGCGTCGTTTATCACCATCGCGGTGCGTACCTGAATGCGCTGTCGAACATTGTCGACTGGGGAATGCCGCGTCATTCGGTGTACCTGTGGACGTTGCCGATGTTCCACTGCAATGGCTGGTGCTTTCCGTGGACAATGGCGGCGAACGCGGGCTCCAACGTCTGCCTGCGCAAGGTCGACGCGGTGGCGATCCTCGACGCGATCCGCGACGAGAAAGTCACGCATTACTGCGGCGCGCCGATCATCCATGCGATGCTGATCAACGCGCCCGATGAATGGAAGCGCGGCATCGCGCATCGCGTCCATTGCCTCGTCGCGGCCGCGGCGCCGCCGGCCGCGGTGATCGAAGGCATGGAGCGGATGGGCTTCGACATCACCCATGTCTACGGACTCACCGAAACGTACGGACCGGCGGCGATATGCGCTGCGCAGGAGGAATGGCAGCAGCTCGACATTGGCGCACGCACCGAACGCAACGGCCGGCAGGGCGTTCGCTATACCTGCCAGGAAGCGATGACCGTGAGGGATCCGGCGACGATGCTCCCGGTGCCGTTCGATGGCGAAACGATGGGCGAGATCATGTTCCGCGGCAATATCACGATGAAGGGGTATCTCAGGAACGAAGCCGCGACCGACGAAGCTTTCGCGGGCGGTTGGTTCCATTCCGGCGACCTCGCGGTCATGGAGCCCGACGGCTACGTCAAGATCCGCGATCGCTCGAAGGACGTCATCATCTCGGGAGGGGAAAACATCAGCTCGATCGAAGTCGAGGACGTGCTGTATCGTCATCCGGCGATCCTCGCGGCGGCGGTCGTTGCCAGGCCCGATCCGCGCTGGGGCGAAACGCCGTGCGCATTCGTCGAGCTGAAGCCCGGCGCGACAATCGATGCCGACGCGCTGATCGAGCATTGCCGCCGTCATCTCGCCCGGTTCAAGGTGCCGAAAAGCGTCGTGTTCGGTGAATTGCCGAAGACGTCGACCGGCAAGATCCAGAAATTCCTGTTGCGCGAGCGGGCAGGATCCGCGAGCGCGATCGAGTGAGAGGCCGTGAATGAATGCGCCTGTCGAAGCGGGATTGAATCCTTATGTAGTGTCGGAAACGCGCGACGGCGTGCGTACGCTGACGATGAATCGCCCCGAACGCTTCAACGCGTTGTCGCGCGACATGCTCGCCGAGCTGGAGCGAGCGCTCGACGCCGCCGCCGCCGATAGCGACGTGCGTGTGCTCGTGATCGCCGGCGCCGGCAAGGGCTTTTGCGCGGGTCACGACCTCAAGGAGCTGCGCTCGCACGTCGATCCTGCATGGCAACGCGATCTCTTCGATGCGTGCAGCCGTGTCATGGTGAAGCTGACCGAGCTTCCGCAGCCCGTCGTCGCCCGCGTGCACGGAATTGCGACCGCGGCGGGGTGCCAGCTCGTATCGATGTGCGATCTTGCCGTCGCGACGGACCATGCACGCTTTGCATTGCCCGGCGTCAATGTCGGCATCTTCTGCTCGACGCCGGCGGTGGGCGTCGGTCGCAACGTCGCGCGCAAGCGCGTGATGGAAATGCTCGTGACCGGCGAGCCGATCGATGCGCGGACCGCGCTCGACTGGGGGCTCGTCAATCGCGTCGTTCGCCCGGCGGAGCTCGACGCAGCGGTAGCGTTTTTCACCGACCGCATCGTCGCGCGAAGCGCGTCGGTGGTAGCGCTCGGCAAGCGCGCGTTCTATGCGCAGATAGACCAGACGCTGGGCGACGCGTACACGCTCACATCCGAGACCATGATCTGCAACCTCGCCGACCCCGACGCGGCCGAAGGCATCGACGCGTTCATCGAAAAGCGCGCGCCGCGCTGGAACCGACGTGAATGAATGGGCCATGGCTCCCTGGGAAGGGGCCATGGCTCCCTGCATAGTATTTGCCAACGGGGCGATCGATCCGGATAATCCGCGCCTGACAACGGGAGACGACCGCAGGGCGCGACAGGCGGGTCGTGCTCGTGTGGATGGCCATGGCGAACGACATCATTCTCGAAGCGCGCGGCCTCACGAAGGAGTTCAAGGGCTTCGTTGCGGTCAACAATGTGGATCTTGCTGTCGCGCGCGGCACGATTCACGCGTTGATCGGGCCGAACGGTGCCGGCAAGACGACCTGCTTCAACCTGCTCACGCATTTCCTGACGCCCACGCGCGGCCAGATATTCTTCCAGGGTCGCGACATCACCGGTTTGCGACCTGCGGCGATTGCGCGTCAGGGTCTCGTCCGCTCGTTCCAGATTTCAGCGGTATTCCCGCACCTGACCGTCCTCGAGAACGTGCGCATCGCACTGCAGCGAAAGCGCGGCCGTTCGCTCGATTTCTGGCGTTCGGAGCGCGTGCTGCATGAACTCGATGCACGCGCGCGCGAATTGATCGATGCGGTCGGTCTTTCGGAGTTTGTCGGCGCGACGGCCGGCGAGTTGCCTTACGGTCGAAAGCGTGCACTTGAAATCGCGACAACGCTGGCACTCGACCCGGAAATGATGCTGCTCGACGAGCCCACGGCGGGGATGACGCACGAGGACGTCGATCGGATCGCGGCGCTGATCAAGAAGGTTTCGG
>JALYSS010000203.1 GCA_030854685.1 Pseudomonadota bacterium
GGTAGACCACGTCGATGTCGGACGCCCGCTGCGCAATGCCTTCCTCGAGGATGCGCGCGCCCTCGTTGACCAGCGCAAGGATGCAACGGTCGATGATCTCGTCGGCGGGAATCCTGCGCGGCGAGGCACCGATCTCGTCGCGATACGTCGCGACGATCGCGTCCACCTCGGCAAGCTATCGAAAAAAACGCTTCGCGAGCAATACAAGGAGTACCGGCTGCCGACTGCCTGAGGGTGCAGGATGGGAGTACGAGTGCAGCGACGCGCCGCACGCTCATCGCGACGCGGCGCGGTCGTCGCGTCACGCCACCCAAGACCTTCATCGCGCCGCAGCGTTCGGGATGCGGGGGCCCGCAACCGGACCCATTTTCGGTTCGGGTGATTCGTTCCTCGCGATTCAACCCATTGAACCTGCCGCTGCCCACGAGACGTCATGGCCCAGGCGGCGGATATCAAACTTGAGTTCCATCAGATCGGCGAGTATCCAGGTTGCAGGAGCACCGAGGCCGGCCACGGTCCCCGGATTCACGAGCCAGGTCCATGTTCCCTTGACGTTGGACTGATGTACGACGGCCGCCTCGTGTGAGTGCCCGCAACAGACGACGTCGTAGTCGCCGGTACAGGCAAGGCCGCGTCCGTAGTGCGGATAATGGGTCGCGAGAATTCGCCGGCCGTGAAATTGCAGGTCGGCATCCTGGCCATGATAAGTCAACAGACCGCGGGACGATGCGCACAGATTCCACATCGCCACCGCGTCACCGAGATTGTTGCCGTGAACCAGGTGCACCGGCAAGCCAAGATCGAGCAGCGGCCGCAGCGTCATCGCGCCGATGACATCTCCGCAATGGATAACGGCCTCGGCCCCTGCCGATTTCGCCTCCGCCACGGCCGCAGCGAGCATCGGCGCGCGGTCGTGGCTGTCGGACACGATACAGAGCTTCATGTTGCAGGCGATGAGCCGCGGTTGCCGCGTTCATCCGAACGGGGCAACGGGGTGCCGGTCATGCTGCCGCCGAAGCTGTCCCACCTCAACAATTGCACCGTTGCGCGCTCGCGGTACCGTTGGGACAATAACTGGCTCAACACTTCCTGTTCTCCCTCGATGAAATCCAGTATCGGACGTCGCGTGACGCAATCTCGTCTAGGCGACGCGTTGACGGGCTCGCAGGCGAGACGCGTTGCTGGCTAACGGGCGGAATGACCGCCAAGCTTGACTTCGACCCTCTCGCTCGCTTCGAGCGATGCGTAATATTCGCGCAGAATCTGCAGCACTTCCGGCCGGCTGAATTCCTGCGGCACCTGCTGGCCTTCCGATAGCCACTTTCGCAGCTTGGTGCCTGACACCAGCAACCGGTCGACATCGTCGTGCGGGCACGTCCGGGCCGACGCCATTCCGCCGCATCGGTAGCACCAGAACGTCCAATCGATCTTGAGCGGCTGCGTCGCAAGGGCGTTCGCCGGGATTTCGTCGAACACGCGATGAGCGTCGAATGGTCCGTAATAGCTGCCGACGCCGGCGTGATCGCGTCCGACGATCTGATGCGAGCACCCGTAGTTCTGCCGGAACAGCGCGTGCAGAAGCGCCTCGCGCGGCCCGGCATAACGCATGTCGAGCGGATAACCTGCCTGCACCACCGTACCTGGGCAAAAATACTTATCAATAAGAACGCTGATGGCGCATGCGCGCACTCCGGCCGGAATGTCGCCCGGCTTGAGATTGCCGAGCAGCGAATGAACGAGAACGCCGTCACAGACCTCGATGGCGATCTTCGCCAGATATTCGTGCGATCGATGCATCGGATTGCGCGTCTGGAAGGCCGCGATGCGAGACCAGTTGAGGCGTTCAAACTCGGCGCGAGTTTCTGCAGGGGTCATGAACAGCGTCCCGTATTTCGCCTTGAATCCTCCGTCCGAGAGCACCTTGACGGTGCCGGCGAGGTTGACCGCGGGCTGTTGCATCACCATTTTGACGCCCGGATGCTCCGGATCCAACGTCCGAAATATGGATGAACATTCAACGGCCTTGTCGATTCCGTATTTTTCGGTCACGCGCATGGTCGCCAGGCATGAGCCGTCGTCCGGATCGGCGAGCGTGATATCGCTCGCAATGTCGATATCGCGCGCGGTAGCTGAATCGACGGATAGCGTGATCGGGATGGGCCAGAAAATCCCCGACGCGGTGCGATAGCTTGCGCAAACGCCTTTCCAGTCCGCGTGCGTCATGAAGCCGTCGAGCGGAGTAAAGCCCCCGATGCCCATCATGATGAGATCACCCTTTTCCCGCGAGCTCACGCGGACGCGGGGAAGCGACGTCGCGCGGATGCGCTCCGCGTCAAGCGCTTCGCCATCGAGCATCAGCGGTTTAAGCGAACCTCCGTGCGGTGGAACCAGGCGGCTTGGCATCGGTACGAACCTCGGTATCAAATCACTGCTGATCGGAGGTCAGCGCGACGAGCCGCGTTTTGGCGAACGCCACGAAGCTGGTCACGATCTGGGGACGGATTCTCTCTTTCGGATAGACAACGGAGAGGTGACGCACCAATCGTGGCGACAGCGCAATTTGCACCAATTGCCCCAACCTTACTTCCTTCACGACTGCCGTCTTCGAGATGATCGCAAATCCGAGGCCGGTAGCGACCAGCCCCTTGAGAGCCTCGGGACTACCGAGTTCCATCACGACGTTGAGGGAGTCCGGTGGTACGCCGGCTCTTTCGAAGTAATGGTCGGTGACCTGGCGCGTTCCCGAGCCCGCCTCGCGCGTAATATACGCATGTTGTCGCAGTTCGCGGGCGGTCACGATCTTCTCCCGCGTGAGCGGATGGGACGGTGCGCAAACGACTTTGAGCTCATCCTCGCAACAAACTTCGCTCACGAGGGTAGGCCAGTGGGAGTCGCCCTCGATGAAGCCGAGATCGAGCGAACGTTCGTCGATCCGGCCTTGCACCGCTTCGGAATTGGCAACGAAAACCCGCGGCACAAGGGCTGGAAACCGGGCCTTGAACTCGCCGAGGATTTGAGGCAGCAGGAATTCGGCAATGGTGGTACTAGCGCCGATCAAAAGCGGGCCAGTCACCTGGCCACCCATTTCCTTGACCCGCATGTCGAGCTCGGTCGACAGCGCCAGAATGCGCTCGGCATAGTCAAGCACGACGGCGCCGGCGGTGGTAAGCGTGATGCCGCCAGGTGCGCGGTCGAACAGTCGTGCGCCGAAATGGTCTTCCAACTGTCTGACCTGGAAGGTGACCGCCGGCTGCGTCATGAACAGCGCTTCGGCGGCCTTGGTAAATGAACGATGCTTTGCCACTGCCTGGAAAACCTGAAGGCGCCGATCCGCCATAGTTCATATTGGCCCGTTGCGGTGTCGGCTATTCAAGCACAAAACCTCCGTGCCTGCCCGTTTCTGCCGCCACCTCCAACGTCGCGGCTTGAAAAACATGTGGGCGAACTTCGACCATGGAACGGAAACGAAAAGCAGCGTCGTGAAGAAGATGTAGAGCGCGAACAGGATCCGACTCCGCGTCGAGTCTCCGTACGCTGTCTGCACGAAATGCCATAGGAGCGCCAACGCCGCGATTGCGAGGAGCGAACCGATGAAGAGGTCGGCCCGCCCCAGATGAAACGGTGATACGCCGTCATACGCCACGTCTACCCTGAGGAAGAAGAAAAACCACAGCCCGCCGGCGAGAATCATGAGAGCGCCTATCGTCCACAGCGCCGGCAGGATCACCGGCGTACCGTCGGCTGCCGGATAGGCGAATACCATCACGATCGTCGTAATCAAATAGAGGACGAAGCCGTACATCATCAGCAGATGAGAAGCGCGCCTCGGCCATTTGCAGAACTCGCCCGAGACCTGCAGCCTCTGCAATGGTCCTGGCGGCGAGCAAGACCCTCTCCGAGCCGTCAAGCGGCCTCTCTGCGGATGCTTTTGACTTTTCCCGCCGCAGCGCGAAGAACTTCGCGCTACCCTTGTGAGAAATGTCGAACAATGTTCCGATGAAAACCGCCAGCATCATCAAAACAATGTAGAGCTTCATGGCGAGGGGGAACAGGAACTCGGTCGCAGCAGCGAAGGGATTGCCGGTAAACATCGATTACCGCCAGGCCAAAGCTCGATTTGCGCAATGATCGAGCTATCGGGCTCGAGTTTATTGCGGCCAACCCGCCAAACTTCAGCGCAAGCGCCGGAGCGGGTCTACGGCTGACGGTACTGCGCGGCAATCTACAGCAGCGCCGCGATCATCGCAATTCAGTCCGTTTATGGGCCGATAAGAGTCCTGGTTTGCGGACACGCCACTGGGGCGATAGCGAGTCACGGCGCTCGCTCATGGCAGTCAACGAGCAATGGAACTTGCGACTCAGTATGGATACGCAAGCGAGACAAGTCGCAGGTAATGGGCCATGCCGAATCCGTTGCACTGGCGCTCGGCGGCCGAGGACGTAAACTCCGGCGAATGGGCGAGGAAGTCGATCAAGGATCTACAGCGTCGTGCCCGTTGCCGGCGCTATGGCGCTGGTCGATTACGTGAAGGCTTTCGAACAGCGGCATGAGTGAACGCATGAGCAAATACCACATCCTGACGCTCAACCAAATCGCAAGCATCGGGCTGCATCGATTTCCTGCCACGCGATATCTGGTCGGCAAAGCTGTGGATCGCCCGGATGGCATTCTCGTTCGATCCTGCAACATGCACGAGATGACGATCCCGGCGAGCGTCCGTGCGATCAGCCGCGCCGGTGCCGGTACTGACAACATTCCCGTCGCGGAAATGTCAAGGCGCGGTTCGCCGGTGTTCAATGCTCCCGGCGCCAACGCCAACGCCGTGAAGGAACTCGTGTTTGCAGCGCTGCTCCTCGCGGCGCGTAACATCATCCCGGCACTCGGCTACGTGGCCGCGCTCAAGTCGGACGCACCGCATCTCGAGCGGCTTGTCGAAGAGGGGAAGAAGCAGTTCGCAGGCGTGGAGTTGCCCGGCCGGACGCTGGGCATCATCGGCCTCGGCGCGATTGGCAGCATCGTCGCTGACACGGCGATCAAGCTCGGGATGAAGGTAACCGGGTTCGATCCCGATATTACGGTGGATGCGGCGTGGCGCCTGCCGTCGAGCGTGCGCAAGGCCCACAGTATCGAGGAACTTCTCAAGCAATCCGATTTCGTTACGCTGCACGTCCCGCTGCTCGGTGCGACGACGCATCTCATCGGCGAACAGCGACTGGCGGTCATGAAACCGGACGGGGCGCTGCTCAACTTTGCGCGGGATGCCATCGTCGACGAGGCCGCCGTCGTGGCCGCTCTGCGCGCACGCCGGCTCAAGTACTACCTGTGCGATTTTCCATGCGCGCGGTTGCTGGGCGAACCCGGCGTCGTGTCCTTACCCCACCTCGGGGCCTCGACCGAAGAGGCGGAGGAAAACTGCGCAATCATGGCCGTGGACCAGCTGCGCGAATACCTCGAACACGGGACAATCACCAACGCGGTCAACTTTCCAAACGTCGAGATGCCGCGGGAATCACCGTACCGCGTGGCCATCGCGAATGCCAACGTACCCAACATGCTGGGACAGATCTCTACGCAGATGGCGCGGTCCGGGCTCAATATCCACAACATGGTGAACAAGTCACGTGGCGAAATGGCGTATACGCTGGTCGATGTCGACAGCGTCATCCCGGCCGTATTGATCGAGGCGCTCGCGACTATCGAAGGTGTGCTGTCGGTGCGCGCGATTCCCGCGGAACGAACGGAATGACGCGACGCATCGTGAACTTCTGATCACCGAATTTCATCGCCCTTCGCGCCCTGGTAGCACGCGAGAATCTTGGCGGCTGGGAGGTGGGCAGCAACGCGTCGCGTGCCCCCAGCTTCGCCAGTCCGGTGTCAGGCGCGCCGGGTGCGCCAATCTCGGTGACCGCGTCATCCCTTCACGCGTCGGGGATCGTTCCCGTGGCTGTCTTTCGCGACGATCCGGCCGGCCTCGTTCTTGATCACTAGCTCGGTCTGCTTGTTTCCCGCGAGCTCGCGGCCCCTCGCCACGGCCTCGGTCTTCCTGTCGTGCAGCGAGTCCGCTCGCTGGGTCCCGTCCGTCTGAACCGTCCAGCGTCCGTCCGGTCGCGGCTCGACCGATACCTGTGGCTTTCGTGCCATGCTGTCTCCTTCGATTAGTACGCGCGGCGCAGGTAGCGTAGCGATCCCAAACGATTACCGCAACATCGTTTAGCGGACTCCGCCGTGCTGTCACTTCGGTCGTTAACATCTTGCTCTGATTTCGACGTTCAGGAGTACGCCATGCGCGACCTGCTTACCGAGCTGGCGGCAAGCCTGCGAGACTGGGTAGAACCCTACGCGCTCCGACACGTTGACGCCGCTGTGGCGGGCGACGCGGAATCCGCGTGGGTCGAGCACCCTTTCAAAAACGTCTGGCCGAACTGCGGCGGCGGATTGGTGCTGCGGCCCATCAGACCGTCGAGGAACTGGAAGGGCGACAAGCGCTTCGGGAAAGACCCCGCAGGCTCCAGAATGCCGCACGGGCCCGTCGGTCGGGAAGCCGTTCGCGGCCGCGATAAACGGCATATGGCCTCACGAGTGGTAGGCTCGCGCGTGATCGCGATGCGCACCGAACGCCCCTGACCGATGTCCGTGCTCTCGCGCCCCGTGGCGTCGCGCATCCTCCGGCGCTCCCGGCACGTCTGGTTCTCGCGGTCGCTGTGGAATCGTCGAGTGGTCTTCCTCGTCGGGAGCATTGCGGTGGGTACCGTCGCGGTCGTCTTTGCGCTGGGCGCAAACCTCGCGAACGCCGGCCTGCATCGAATCCTGCAAACTTGGCCATGGTCGCCGTTTGTCGTTGCGCCGGCCGGATTCGCCGCGCTCAGCTGGATCGCCCGACGATATTTCAACGGCGCCGAAGGAAGCGGCATTCCGCAGACGATCGCGGCGCTTGCCTATCCCGTACACGACTTTCGCGATCGGCTGTTGTCGCTGCGCGTTGCGGCGGGGAAGATCCTGTTGACGCTGGGTGGCCTTCTCGCCGGAGCATCGATCGGGCGGGAAGGACCCACGGTGCAGATCGGGGCATCGCTCATGTACTCGCTCAGCCGGATTTCGTCATTTCCCCACGAGAGCATGAGGCGCGGCCTGATACTCGCCGGCGGTGCCGCGGGCATAGCCGCCGCGTTCAACGCGCCGCTGGCCGGCGTCGTATTCGCGATCGAGGAGATGAGCCGCTCGTTCTCGCAGCGGACCAGCGGCATCGTCATCACCGCCGTCATCTGCGCGGGCATCGTCGCGCTGGCGTTACTCGGCAAC
>JALYSS010000214.1 GCA_030854685.1 Pseudomonadota bacterium
CACGCGGCATGGCTGGATCAGGGTTGCCCCCATTGTCCAAAATTCCCCACTGCTGCCTCCCGTAGGAGTCTGGGCCGTGTCTCAGTCCCAGTGTGGCTGATCATCCTCTCAGACCAGCTACCGATCGCAGGCTTGGTAGGCCGTTACCCCACCAACAACCTAATCGGACATCGGCCGCTCCCATAACACCAGGCCCTTGCAGGTCCCCGGCTTTCCTCCGTAGAGCGTATGCGGTATTAGCGCCGCTTTCGCGGCGTTATCCCCCACTACGGGACACGTTCCGATGCATTACTCACCCGTTCGCCACTGAATGACAGGTTGCCCCGCCACCCCGTTCGACTTGCATGTGTAAAGCATGCCGCCAGCGTTCAATCTGAGCCAGGATCAAACTCTTCAGTTTGATCGCAATTGCAAAGTTCAACTCACTTGACCCTGCCACTCCACCCCCCCTCAGTTCGCACCTCCGGAAGAGCAAAGCAGCGTACGGCCAACCGCCGCGCACTCGCGTACGCGACGGCCAACCGCACTAGCGTCGTGTGAGCACTCAAGCTTTGGGAACTCCCCCAGCACCCCCGCTGCACCCAGTCCGAAAACCGCGCGCCTCGGGAACACCAAAGGACCCCCGCCTCAGCACCCACACCTATCGATTGCTGATTGTTAAAGAGCGACTGCCCCGGGATTCCCCGACGCAAGGATCGAATTTCCGACCGCAAAGAGGCGCGATTATAGCAGCTAACCAAGCCAGGTCAAATGCTTGCTTTCCGCGTCCGCTGTGGCATAGCGAAGCAGTATCGTCGGTCCGGGGCACCCTCGAACAGCGCGGAAAGTAAGCGCACGCAGGTCAATCGTGCCATACCCGGCTCAAATGCGCCCAATTGTCGATGTCGGTGACCCATTCGACGCGTTACCGCTCAGCGAGTTGTTCCCGAACGAGACGATCGCGCCGCCGCTGACCGACTGCAGGCCGACGTTATTGCCGCTGATCGTCACGTTCGAAATCCTCACCGTCGAAAGAGCGCCCGAATAGACCCCTACCGCTCCATTGAGAGACGACACCGAGTCGCTGATCGTGAGATCGACAGCGCGTACTGCCGCGAGTGCCACGAAGCCGTTATTGGTATTTTCCGCCGCCGTACTGCCATGCACGGCGACTATCGAACCATCTTCCGCGCGTAGACCGCGAGCGTTGCCCTGCATCAGCACGTGATCGAGCATTGCATCGACAAAAGCGGAAGCGCCCGGATGGACATAAATTGCGCCGGCCGCGTTGTCGCGTAACTCCGTGTTGCCCACGAACGCCTTGCCACTGCCGCTGGGAGCGATGTCGATACCCTGCTGACTGAACCCTCGAATCTCGCAATGCTCGACGTGAAGTTCAGCTCCCGAAAGAAACCGGATGCCGTTGAGGCCCGTCCCGAGTCCATTGATATGGAGATTCCGCAAAATGACGACATCTGAGGCTCCCGCCTGAACCACGATCCCGTTGGTTCCGGAAACGAGCACACCCGCCATCGTCCCGTCGCCGGTAATCGTGATCGCCTTCGTGATGGTCACGGCGCCAAAACCGGCCGGATCCAGCGCATTGATTTCTCCTCCGGCGGCAGTCTTCGAAATGGCACCCGCGAAAGTCTTGCACGGGGCCGTCCGACTGCACGGGTTGGCGTCGTCGCCAACGCCCGATACCCACGTGCGGGTCGCTTGGGCGTATACGAAGGAGGCGCAAAAAAGCTGCAGGACGGCAACGACAATCCAACTTCCGACATTTATCGAACGCGAGGTCACGAGTATTCTCCCTTGTTAAAAGCCATTGACGCCGCGAGCGCTGCGGCAATCGGGCAACCGGACGCAAAACACGTACCCAGACCCATCGGGCACCTCACACTTCCGCAGCTTTCCGCCTACCGAAAACGCGCATCGCGCGGAGGTGCGCGATCACCCTCTCTGCCGCTGCTTCCTCAGAACACGTCGTTGTATCGATGGTCAGCTCGGGATCTTCGGGTGCTTCATAGGGCGAATCGATGCCGGTGAAATTCACCAATTCGCCACTTCTCGCCTTGCGATAGAGATCCTTCCGGTCCCGTTGCTCGGCCACCTGCAACGGTGCGTCGACAAAGATCTCGCAAAACTCGTCTGCGCCAACCAAGCCCCGGGCAAATCTGCGTTCCGCCCGGAATGGCGATATGAACGACACCAGCACGATCAATCCGGCATCGACCATAAGCCGCGCGACCTCGGCGACACGGCGGATGTTCTCGACTCGGTCGGCTTGCGTGAATCCAAGATCCTTGTTGAGCCCGTGGCGAACATTGTCCCCGTCGAGAAGGTAGGTATGCAGACCCACGGCCTGAAGCCTTTTCTCGACGATATTCGCAATCGTCGACTTGCCTGCGCCCGACAATCCCGTAAACCACACGACACAGGGACGGTGTCCTTTGATCGCGGTGTGTGCGCCCTTGTCGACCTCGATCGCCTGCCAATGGATATTCTGCGATCGACGCAAGGCGAAGTGGATCAGCCCCACACCAATCGTATCGTTCGTGAAACGATCGATCAGGATGAAGCTGCCGGTATCGCGGTTTTCCCTGTAAGAATCGAATGCGATCGCATGGTCCAAATGAAGGTTGCACACGCCAATGTCATTGATCCCGAGCGTTCTCGCCGCCACGTGCTCGAGCGTATCGACGCTCAGCCGGTATTTCGGCGCGGCGACCGTCGCTTCGACCGTGCGCGCTCCGCTCTTCATCAGGTAGGCGCGCCCGGGCAGCATTGCCTCGTCAGCCATCCAGATGATCGTCGCCTCGAACTGATCAGCAAGCCCGGCGGGTGAACGCGCATCGGCGAGCATGTCGCCTCGCCTGACGTCGATCTCATCCTCCAATGTAAGCGCCATCGATTGGCCCGCTACGGCGATATCGCAATCGACCTCCGGGCCGACGATGCGCGCAACGGCACTTTCCCGTCCCGAAGGCAGGACGCGCATACGATCCCCGAGACGGGCAGTACCACTGACCACGCGTCCGAAAAAACCGCGGAATTCGGTGTTCGGGCGATTGCCCGATTGGACGACCATGCGAAAGGGCCGCTCCATCACATCGGTTTCCACCTCCACGGCATCCAGGTAACCCAGCAGCGTGGGACCCTGATACCAGAGCGTATGGGGGCTACGCGTCGTTACGTTGTCGCCCCGCAAGGCCGAGATCGGGATGCAGACGACGTCATGCGCGCCAATCAACTGGGCAAACTCGCGATACCGCGCCTCCGTCTGCTCGAATATTTCCTTCGAGTATCCGACCAGGTCAAAATTGTTCACGGCGACCACGACCTTCCGGATACCCAGCAGCGAAACCAGATGGCCGTGCCAGCGAGCTTGCGTCTGCATGCCGTTGCGGACGTCGATCAGCACCACCGCGACATCGGCGGTCAAGGCGCCGGTCACCATGTTGCCCGTATATTGGTCCAGACGTGGTGTATCGGCGATGATGAAGTGCCGATTGCGCGATGCGAAAGAGCGATGCGCAAGGTCCATCGTGATGCCGTGCTCGCGCCCCACCGTCAGGCCATCGAGCAGCAATGAAAAGTCGAAATTCTCGCCGAGGGTACCGAACTTCCGCGAATCGGTCGCGAGCGTGCGCTGATCGTCGCAGAGCTGCTTCGCCTCGTAGAGCAGGCGTCCGATCAGCGTGCTCCTGCCATCGTCGACGCTCCCGCAAACGATGAAGCGAAGCAAGGTCCGATCGAGCTCGGTGCGCGCGCTTGGCGACGACCCGGCGAACGAGTCCGCCATCAGAAGTACTCTTCCCGTTGCTCGCGCTCCGTGAAGGCTATCGCGCCGTGATCGATCGAACGGAGCGTCACCGGCAGCTCGGCCTCGGCAACGGCTTCGCACATGATGTCGATGCCCTCGTCTTCCAGTCGTTGGAGGCAGTTTCGTCTGGTCATCTGCTACAGTAGGGCGGCTATCCGCCTTGCATTATCCCGAGCGATCTTCAGAACGTCATGCATGACTTCTTCGCTGCAGAAGGTGTTCGGACTCCTCCAGCCTGAACACGGTCTGCCTTAGATGAGCGATCACGATTCCACCTACGCTGCGAAGCTGACGTCGCTCATGCGGCGTTCGCAGCGCGCTCCGCGAACATTCATCGACGGTGGCGCATATCGCGGCGATTTCACCGAGTTGCTGCGCAGGGAATTTGCGGATGCATCGATTCACGCATTCGAGCCGAATCATGAATTGTCGGTACGACTGGCCCAGCGATTCCAGAGGATCCCGCGGGTTCACGTATGGAATCTCGCGTTGCACGAGCGTTCCGGCCCCGCGGAATTGCACCTGCATGTCGACCCGGGGACATCATCGCTGTTGCCGCGCCCCCCCTGCGAGCGCCGTTATTACCATAGCAGCGACAGAGTCGTCGCCACCGTACCGGTCGCGACAACCGCGCTCGACGCATTCATCGATTCGCATGCCCCTGCCGGCATAGGATTGCTCAAGCTCGACACTCAAGGCTCCGAAATGTCGATATTGCGCGGTGCTCGGCGCGCACTCGAAACCGCCGTGATCGAAGTCATTTATACCGAATTCTTCGTCGTACCTCACTACGCGGGCGCGCCGCTCCTTGGTGATCTCATCGCGCTTCTCGGACAATTCGGCTATTCGCTGTTCGACTTGTTCAAGGGTCCGTACGCCGACAACGGGCAGCTTCGTTTCGGCGATGCCATTTTCGTCAGTCCGCTGTTTCGCGCCCGTCACATCGATACGTCGCTCGAAGAACCCTGACTCCCGAGGAGGTCGCCGTCCGTCAGGTGCGACAGCAAAGGGAACCGGCACATCTCGAGTGCGCCGTTTGCCGCTTCCAGGGCGTCGACGGCCGCGATCGGCGCCAAGTCCAGGATCATCCCTTCGCGCACCAGATGTACGTAATGGAGCGGCCGCCAGGACGTATCGCAAAGTGCGATCGCTGCGGAGGTCCAGTCGCGCCGTCCCCGCTCGCTTAGCGCCGAAATACCCACGGCGCGATGCGCGCCTTCGAAGCAGACCCCGCGGGGAAACCCGCCGGTCGCCGTTTCCCAGCCGTTGCTGCCGACCAGTTTGCCGTCGATGGAACTGCACGTAGCGTAGGCATCGCCGTCGCGCCAGACATTGTGCGCCTGCCTGCCAAGCGCGATCGACCGACGCCACGAACGCGATCGCCGATCGAAGAAGTGGAGATCGCTCGGGCCGTGGTTATGCGCAAGCAACGCGAACTCCTCATCCGCGATGAAAAAGGAGTTGTAGTGGTACCGGTCGCCGGGGACGTCGCCGCCGGAGCGATCCTCGGCGTCCCGGGAGGTATGTTCCGGAATCCATCGTTCCCAGCTGGCGCCGTCGTAAATGGCGATGCGATCGTCGAACGAGCACGTCACCCACAGGCGATCGTCGAACCAGGCGATCTGGTGGATGTCACGCAGCGGAAAAGGCGCCTCGATCGTCGACTGCGGGTGGAAGTGCTTGTCGAACAGCAGGATGCAGCCACGCTCGTCCATGCGCGGGATCGGACTGGAAACCAGGCGCCGACGGGCGGCCACGGCGTACATCGACCCGATTCTCGTGATTCCGTAATACAGACCGCTGCCTTGGTGCAATACCATCGCATGCCCGGTGACGCAGTCGACCTGCAGAATCGATTGGCTGGTTGTCGCCAGTACTTTCATTGACCACGCTCGGGACGAATTGGGTTCAACGCGCAAGCGAATGATACAAACATCGCGCTCGCACTCGCGTCGCTGAAGATCAAGCCGCCGCCCGGCTGGCATTGACATGTCCCGCCGGCAGTGCTTCACTGACTGCCACACGCAGCTCAACCATTTGGCAAGGGAGGCCAAATGGGGCGATTCCGATTTTTCGTCACCAGGTCGCAGGGTCGCGGCGTCGCGGCGTCACCGACGTCGGATTCATTCCGGCGCCTCGTCCACGCGCCCCGGATTCGACACGTCGTAGCTCGCATGCGAGGTCGCGCGCGCTCGCATTCCGCAGTCCGCTCCAGCTCATCCAGGGGAATACCATGAACGTTCGAATGTTGCGTCGTGCAATACGCTTTGCTTCCATAGCCGCACTGTGCGGCGCGTCGATCGCCAACGCAGGCATTTTCCGAACCTATCTGTCGCTTAACGGCAACGATGGCAATCCCTGCACCGTGCAGTTGCCCTGCCGGTTGTTGCCCGCCGCGCTTGCAGCCGTCAACAGCGGCGGAGAGATCTGGATGGTGGACTCGGCGAACTTCAATACGGCACCGGTCATTATCAACGTATCCGTCAAAATCCTCGCCATTCCAGGTGCGATCGGAAGCGTCGTGGGAAGCGGCGGCGACGCGATCGTCATCAACACCACCGGTGACGTGACGTTGCGCAACCTCCAGATTCTCAACTTCAGCGCTGGGGTCAACGGCATCAACATCCAGAATGCCGCCGCCGTGCAGATCGAGAAGACGTCGATCGACGGCTTCACGAGCGGAGCGAGCGCCTGCATCCGGCTGGACTCGCCCAATACCGTCCGCCTGTACGTCGACGACAGCTTCCTGCGGCAATGCAACATCGGAATCTTCGCAAACGGTACCGCGACCAGCAATCGTACATCGGTCATCGTCGACAACACGCGCATCGAGCGCGGCTTCTCGGCAACCTCCGCGACCGGGGTGTGGATGCAGGGTGCGGTCGACGTGAGCTTGCGCAACAGCGCGATATCGCGGCAGGACCAGGGAATCCACTTCGAGAATCCTGCGGGGACCGGTACCAGCCACCTCAATCTCGATCGGAGCGAAATCACGCGATCGACCACGGCATTGATCTATGCCAACGGCGTCACGAGCGGGCAAGGGCATATTTCGATCAAGAACAGCGTTGTTTCGGTCAATTCCGACCAGCTGAACGTTTCGAATACCGCGGTCGGCGGTAATGTCCTGGTGATCGTGGAGGACAGCGAAATCACCGACACGAGCGGTAACGGCGCGACGCTGTCCAACTCGGCGGCCGATGCGAACACGCGCGTGCAACTCGAAATGGTTCGCTCGCAGGTGAAGAACGTCACCGGGATTGCCGTCTCGCTCAGCGCGACGAACGGCTCCATGTCGTACCTGGATGCCCACGATTCCGAGTTGGGGCATGCGGCGACCGCCGTGAAGACCGCCGGAAGCACGGGAGGCATTCAAGTCAACCTGGTCCGATCGACGATCAACCACACGACGACGGCGATCGACCATGGCTTCGGCGAAGTGAGGCTCGACGGCAACCATATCGTCAACAACTCGAATGACTTCGTGAACAACGGCAGCGGCAACATTGTGTCGCTGGGCAACAACATGGTGACGGACAACGACAACGCGTCCGGATTCACCTACATCACACCGACGATCATCGCGCCGAAATAAAGGGAGGACGCGCAAGCAGTCCGGGGCGCCGGCAGCATTCTGCCGGCCCATTCGCATGCGGCACGCGCGGAATCAGCGCTGGCGAGCGCCGGGACGATACAATCGCCGCCTCCTGGTTGAGCTTGCGGCGATGGGCCACATTCGGATACGAAACATCGGGAAGGTGTACAAGCGCTACCCGCACAAGTGGGGGCGCCTTGCCGAATGGATGGGTGCAGGCACCCGGCATACACTGAAGTGGATCCTGCGGGACCTCAGCTTCGAAGTCGCGTCTGGGGAAGCCGTCGGCATCATCGGTTTCAACGGCGCCGGCAAGAGCACGCTGCTCAAAATCATTTCCGGAACGACGCGGCCGACAACAGGAAACGTCGACGTCGGCGGTCGCGTCGCTGCGCTGCTCGAGCTCGGCATCGGCTTCCACCCCGATTTCACCGGACGCCAGAACGCGTACATGGCCGGGCAGTTGCGGGGGCTTGCGACCGGCGAGATCGACGAACAGATGCGCGGCATCGAGGACTTTGCCGGCATCGGCGATTACATCGACCAGCCGCTTCGCGTGTACTCGAGCGGGATGGAAGTGCGTCTGGCGTTCAGCGTCGCGACCGCGGTGCGGCCGGAGATCCTTATCGTCGATGAAGCGCTGGCGGTAGGCGACGTGCTGTTCCAGCAAAAATGCTTCGATCGCATTCGCGCTTTCTGCGACGCTGGAACGACACTCCTGTTCGTTTCGCATTCGATGGCGACCGTCTACTCGCTGTGCGACCGGGCGCTCCTCATCAATGAAGGCCGTATCGCGGTCGATGGCAAACCCAGGGAGGCCATTGACCTTTACAACGCATTAACACTGCGAGCGCGCGACGCCGATCCGTCTGCGTTGTCGATTGAAGGAGCGGCGAATCTGCCGTCCTCAAGTCACGCGCCGCGGGCCTCACCCGTGCCTCCCCCAAACAAGGGCCTCGACGGCGAAGCCACCCCTGGCATCGATCACGCGGGATCGAGTCCCGTGCCCGCATCGACCGGCACATTCTCGAAGCCAGGAGCGTCCATTGCCGCGGTGCGATTGCTCCACGAAAATCGCTCCGTCGACGCCTTCATCAGCGAAAGCGTCGTGACGATCGTGGTGCATGCACGGTTCGAAACCGAATACGCCGATCCGCATGTCGGATTTCAGATTCGCAATTCCATGGGCGAGCCGATATTCATGACGAATACCCATTGCATGGGCATCGCTGTCGGCCCCGTCCGCCCGAACGACGAGGCTTCGGTCAGCTTCGAGTTCCGTGCCGCAATCGCCCCCGGCGATTATTCGATTACGGCAGGCGTCGCGAATGACGGCTTGATCGAAGGCCAGTTCCGCGAAGCGCTGTCGCGAATCCAGGATGTGCGTACGTTCACCGTCCTGAGAAATGTCGATTCGATCATCTGGTCGGGCGTATACAATCTCGCGCCTGTTTGTTCCGTCGAACGCAGATTTGCGCGATCGTAATCGCCATCCGCCCGCGGCGCATCGCGCTGCTCCCCAAATGATGGTCGATCGGCTTGTCGCAAAGCGCCGCCCCCCGGTATCGCAGGTGTCGTGGGCACTCCTGGTACTTGCGGCCTATTCCCTCTGGTACTGCGCACTCTTCAGTCCGATACTTTTCGAAGGCATGCTGTTCCCGAGCGACGGCCAGCTCGCCGCATTCTTCACGCCCATCCGTTTGTGGAATCCGCTGCCGCTGGCCGGAATGCCGGGGCTCGCAGAGCCCCATCTGGCGCAACTCTATCCCAGCAGCACATCGCGAATCGCCTCGCGTCGATAAGCGCGAAACGTGGTCCCGATATCATGGATCGTCAGGCCCGAAACCTTCCGGATCAGCCAGTTCGCCGCGCGCGACGGCCATCTGCGGACGATGCCTTCCTTTCGTTCGTGCCGCCAGCCGCAGACAACGTCGCTCCCGGCTTCGATCCGTTCGAGAAAGAGGGGGATCTCCTCCGGAAAATGCTGAAGATCGGCATCCATGGAGACGATGATGTCGCCATTGGCGGCATCGAGTCCGGCCTGCAGAGCCGCGGTCTGGCCGTAATTTCGTCGCAGTTCGATGACTCGTAGCCGGCGCTCTACTTTCGCCAGTCTCAGCGCCAACGCCAGGCTTTGGTCACGGCTCCCGTCGTCGACAAGAATGAATTCGAACCGGTAGCGAGGCGTCAGCGCATCGGCGACGACCGCCAGACGCGCGAGCAACGCCTCCAACGATTGCTCTTCGTTGTAGAAAGGCGCGACAACACTGATCAATTTGCGATGCGGTATCCCGATTTCCTGGGTTTCGATGCTGCCACCTTCCAATGCCGCCCGAGCCTCGCTTTCATCGATGTCCGCATCGACGTCACCTCGATTGGCGGTTTGCCGCAGCATGGCAGGAACCTCGCGTGGAATTTTGATTGGCCGCCTGGAGTTCGAAACGCGATCCCCGACGATGGCTTCTCGCCGTAGCGCCCTACTTCCTGACAATGAGCTTGTATCGCCCGCCGTATGTGGAAAAGTCATGGCGGCCGGGATACCGCTCGCGCAACCGCGAAAGATGCTCCTTGGGCAGTTCGTTATACATCAATTGCATCCTGTCGAGCTGGAAGGAGTCGTCGGCCATGATTGTCACGTATTCGTCGTAGAACTCCCGGTTGATCAGAGGGGTTTCATAGTACCAATGCAGCACGGTCTTGCCGGTTTCTTCCGGATACCCCTGCGCTGCGTAATATCGCTCGATCTCCGTCGGCGAGCACAGCAGGTGCATATGGGCCGGCATGTCCCACAGCGCGAAGTTGAGCAGCGCATCGTCGACATTGGCGTACAGGTGATGGCCGTAAGCACAAGACCATGCCGGCCCGAACATATGCAGCATTTCGCCGCCGCGCCTGACGAGCCGCGTCATCTCCTGGAAGGCAGGACGAATCGGATTCAGATGCTCGAGCACTGACAGCGTCAAAATCGCATCGAAGGAGTCGTCCTCGAAATCCGTTCTGCGCGTGACATCCCCGACGACCAGCGGAAAACGTGAGATTCTGGCGTCGACGTGGTCAACCCAGTTCGTCAGCAGCGTGATGCTGCCCGGCTCATGTTTGGCGACATATTCGGTGACTTCCATTTCCGAGAAGCCGATGCACAGCAGCCGCTTGCCGGACAGGTTCGAGTACTCACCGCAGAAATCATGCTGCGGATTGGAGATTGCGCCCACTCGGGGCAATTCGTTCGGATCCAAAAGTCGCCTCCATTAGAACTGTCTCGATTTGCTGCGCGATGCGCGACCAGGCGTGTTGCTCCGCAACGGTCCGCCCTTCGCGCGCATGCCGCTTCGCGCACCCCTCATCCGTCAGGTACGTCTCGATCGCCTGGGCGAGCTCCGACGCCGTTTCGACGAGCAGACCGTTTTCGCCGGAAGTGACCAGATCGGTGAACGCAATGCACCGCCGCTGCGCGATCACGGGCCGTCCCGCGAACCAGGATTCGAGCAGCACGATGCCGAAGCTCTCGCTTTCGCTCATATTCACCAGGCAGAGCGAGCGAGCAAGTGCGCCGAGGACAACGTCCCGACTTTGCGCGCCGTAGCAGATTGTATGGGGTTCTGTGAGCGCTATCCCGTCTTCGTCAGGCCCGATCAAAACCAGATCCACTTCGTGCCCCTCTCGGTTCAACGCTGTCACGGCATCTATAGTGAGGCGGTAATTCTTGGCGCCGGTCTTGCGTCCGAGGACCAGCACGAAGGGCTTCGCACCGGCGTGCAGGGCGCGGAAGGCCGCGTCGGCGCGAACGAGATTCGCGAGTCCGAACTCTTCGGGATCGATGCCTCCGCCGGGCAATGTGAGACTCGCCGCGCCGATCGCATCGAAGAAGATGGATTTCACCGACTCCGGCGCAGCTATTACCCGGTGAGCACTCCGGAATGCGTCGTAATAGTGCCGCCAGTGGTAATACCGGTCCTCCATGTGAAAGTGCGGAAGCAGGATCACCGGCACGCCGTGGCGGACAGCGATGTTCGTCGCCATCACCGGTGTTGAAAAGGGCGTGCCCTGCGCAAGCACCGCGTCATAGCCGGCGACATTGGCCTCGAGCCAGTCCTCGAGGCCCGTCGAATGCGGGCCGCGTACAGCGAAGAACAGGTCGTCGTCGGCGCGATTTCGACGATGGGTGGTGTCGATCAACGATTCTACCCACCGTGCGCCATCGGAGCGGCGGGATGCCGTCTCGAAGTCCTCATCGAGTGCGATGGACTGCCAGCCCGTGTCGTCGCGCAGCGCGATCTCGTCGACCACGAATCCAAGTTCACGCGGGTCCGCATCCGTCTCATAGGTGCGCTCGGTAAACAGCGTCACGACGGGGTCGCCGGCGCCAAGTTCCGTCACCCATTCAAACGGCCCGGCCAGCGTGCGGGATGCGACAACATGGCCGCCACGCCGAATGTCGGCGGGAGTCGACCGCGGGGCGCGGCCCCTGATGCGGATTGCGGTCGCCGCGCGGTCGACCTGCAACTGTGATTCGCGACTCGTCCAGCGCCTGACCTTACCGTCGTGGCGCTCGGGAAAATTCCATCCGCCGAGGAGGGCATTCCGTCCATCTTCAGTGCGCAGCGCGAGCGCCTGTGCACGCGTTTCGCTCATCCATACGCGGAAAAGTTGTGCGCAGCGTTCGAAATCCTTCGGATCCGGCGGCTCCACCGAAAAACGATGGAGCGCGGCGATGTATGCCGGGATTGCGCGGCGCGCGTCGCGCCGCACGTAATCGGCCGAGAAATGCCATTTGTCCGCGATCGTATCGATATCGCAAGTGGCGACTTCGATGACCAGGTTGCTGCGCCGATCGAGCTGCTTCAGGACGTTCACCATGAAAGCTTCCGCTCCACCGGGGGGCGGGTCGGCGAAGCGATAAGTCACCACGAGCACGCGTGGCATCGGCACGCCGCCGACGAGCTCGGTCATCGTCCGACGATAGTGTCGTCCGAGGACCGCCCAATCGAGCTCACTTTCCGCGTACCGGCGGGCGTTGCCGCCGAGCCGCTCGCGCAACTGACGATTCTCGATCAGGTAGCGCGTCCGTTCAACGAAGTTTTCACGGTCTGCTTCGAGGTAGTGTTCTCCATCGCGCAGCTCGTAGCCGCGAACGCCTGTCCGCGTGCTGATCACCGGTAGACCTGACGCGAAGAAATCGGGCACCTTCAGGCTCGACCCGCCGCCGCTGAAGAGCGGGTTCAGTGCGAGATCGGCGCGCGCGAGCAACCCGTTCTTCTCGGGTTCACTCACGGTGCCGAGCAGATGTACGTTCGGGGGTCTAGGCATGGGTCCCAGACCCGAGCACACCGAGCCAACGATCGCAACATCGAGTGCAGGGATCATGGTTGCCACAACTTCGATCAGGAACCGCGCCGCCTCGACGTTCGGAGGATGAGCGCTGCCCACAAAGACAGCAAGCGCGCGATCGTTGGACGCCTCGCGCGGATACGCGTGCTGCGCGCCGGCCAAGTCACGGCTCGCCGTTCGAACGCCGTTTTCGATGACGACGTAGCGGCGCTCGCTGGCATCTTTCGAGAATTCGTTCCTGTCTTCCTCCGATACACAAATGACGACGTTGGCGCGCTCGAGCAACCGGCGCTCCAGTTCGTCAGCCTGATGCACGCGACCTGCGGCGTCCCGCCGAACGCGGAGCAACTCGGTCTTCAGCGTGCGTTCCACGTTGAGTGACGAGTACACGACCGGCACGTCGGCAGGCACGTAGCGAAGGAGCGGAGAAAGGTACGGGTGTTCGAAGACGATGGCGGATGCGTTCGGAACGATCTGCCGGAATGCCGCAACGAAATCGGGATTACCATTGCAGAATTCCGCCGCCAGCAAATCGTTGATCGAAACCGTCTCGCGGCGCGTTGCCTGGATTTCCGCGTCGCGGTGCTCGAGCGTCTTGGGAATCCGGATTTCGCGCACGTGTAGCGCAAGCCGTCGCTCGGTTCGACGCGATTCCTGCGTTAGGCAGAGAAGGACGACATCGAACTGGCGTCCCAACTCGATCAGCAATTCGCGAATCCGCACTTCCCCGCCGCCGGTTGGCTGCGCAACGGGAAAATCGTTCACGACAAGCACTAGACGTCGCGGAAGTTTGCCGCCTTCGCCGCTTCGCCGCGCCGATATCATTGTCTGTATCGACGCGTGTGCCACATCGGCAATGTGGCTCCACGTAAATTCAGAAAACGCCTTCACCCGGCCTGCATTGCCCACGCGGGTCCGTAGCGGTGCGTCCGCGAGCACCTGCCGCAATCGATCGGCGAAGTCGTCGCCTTCGGCAATGAACGCGGTGACACCGTCGGTGAGCGACAAACCGCGCGCACCGACAGGCGTCACGACCACCGGCGCGGCGGCTGCCAGATAATCGAGCGCCTTGAGGTTGGTTCCCGATCCGGAAAACATCGGATTGATCGCAGCCGCGCAGCGTTCGAGTTCCCGTCGCTTCGCGGCTTCGTCGACGAATCCGAGCAGCCGGACATTGCCAGGTATAAGACCCTGCAGCTTGTCGCACGCCGCTCCCAGGATCCTGAATTCCACGGCCGGAAGCGACGGAGCCAGACGATCCACCATGAAGCGTGCCGCTTCGACGTTCGGTGGATGGGCGCTACCGATGAAGACGACGCGCGATTCGACGCGCTCTATGGTTCCGGATTTCACCAGCGACACGGCTTCGGTGGGTTCGAAACCGTTCGGCGCCAACGCGATTCGCTCCAATTCGATATCGAAATCGGAGGCAAGGAGCTGCCGATCCTCGTCGCTGGTCGTGAATACAAGCGCCGCATGCCTGGCCAGCGTGCGTTCGAGAAATCGGATGAAGTCGCTGGCCTTCGCGCCCGCGTCGCCATGCAGGATCTGCTGCGCCAATCGATGCTCGACGTTGTACGCGTTGTAGATCCGCGGCTTCCCGTCGGTCCCGAACGATCTGTCGTACGGTAGCGTAAACGGCGACTCATGGATGATGATGTCCGCTTCGATCGCCGCGGATGCAAAACGGCTGGCGTAACCGGTCTCCAGCGCGGCGGCCAGTGCAACGACGTAGGCCGAGCACTCGGGACCAATGCCCTTCGCATCGAGTTCCCAGTGCAAGCGATCGAAGATTTCCTGCTTCGGAACGCGCAGTTCCCGAAAGCTCGGTGAAAATCGAACCTCCTCGAACGCGGAATTCGAATACGTCGGCGAAAGGAGCGTGACGTCGTAGTGACGACTCAGGTGCCGGTAGAAATAGTGGTAGCGCTGCTCGCCGCCGCTACGTGGCGGGTGAAATCCGGGGAAGAAATTCGCGACGAGGACGCGCAAGGCGTTATGGCTTGAAGCCAATTAGCGCGTAGTCCCGGGACCCGAAGAATCGCTCCGAAATCACTTGAGCCAGCTCACGCGGGGAGTCGGCGAAAGCCGGAGCCTCCGGATCCGGGTGAAGCCGCATGATCTCGACGCGATCAAAGCCGCGCGATTCGAGCATGAACCGGT
Source organism: Pseudomonadota bacterium (assembly GCA_030854685.1). Classification (GTDB taxonomy): domain Bacteria; phylum Pseudomonadota; class Gammaproteobacteria; order Burkholderiales; family Casimicrobiaceae; genus VBCG01. The sequence goes on from JALYSS010000214.1 coordinate 14,892, forward strand.
ACGGCTCCGGCGGCAGCGGGCGGACGTGCGTCGGGTCGTAGTAGAAATTGCAGGCACCGACAATCAGATTCTCCGGATTCGGCGTCTCGAAGATGACAATACCGCCCGGCCACAATACGCGTCGCGCCTCGTCGAACAGCTCGATCATCCGAGCGAACGGAAGATGTTCGATCACGTGGATCGCCGAGACGGCCCCGAGCGAATCCGGCGGCAGGCCCCGCAGATGGGCGATTCCATCCGCTTCGATCGCGTCGAGACCGCGCCCCCGGCAGCCCGCGACCGCAACACGATTGAGATCGATACCCGATGCGGCGAGGTTTTGCTCATGCAACAGTTCAAGCCACTCTCCACGGCCACAGCCGATGTCGACGATGGGCGCTTCGCTGCTCCCCGCGCCTGCCGCCCGCACCAACGGCAGGTAGACCGCGACGCGCTGCTTGATATCGTCGCGCGTTCCGCGAAATCGGTCCTCGAACGCGGCGTAAAAGCCTTCGGAGATGTCGCCCGCATATTCGATCGTCGAATCGCGTGTAGCCCCTCCCGGCGTGTGCTTCACGTCCCTGTGCGCCGCGTCGAGCAGGATGTCGAGATCGGTCTCCTGCTGCAGCGCCTTCCCCTGTGAACGCAATTGAGTTCTTACGTCGTCCAATGCACGCGCGATCCGGCCGATATCGCCGGTCGCTCGCTCCGTCGATGCGACGAGCGTCATGAAATCCGCCGTCGGCAGCAATTGCGCGAGCCGCTGCGCAAGTTCCGAATTGGCGTCACGCAATGTGTCGAGGTCGCGCGTACCTTTGGCGGCATCGGTGATGAGCGCTCGAAGCCGCTCCGCGGTGTCCAGGATCTTCCCATCCAGCACTTGGGCGCTCGTCCTGGCGTCGAGCAGGCCTGCATGGAGTTCGCCGAATGTCCTGTCGACGTTTGCAACGGTCGCTTCGATCCGCGAGGTCACGACACTCAGTTGTTCGGACTGCGTCATGCGGACCTGGACCAGCGCTTGCTCGACTTCCGATATGGTAGCGTTGATCTTCCCTCGCATCTCCGTGCGGTTCGCAAACAACGCGCTTTCCAGGATTTCATGATTGCGCGCCAGGTCGGGCAACCGCCACGCGTATTGAATGATGCCCAGCAGCCGTCCGATTACGGGGATCCGTCGAGCGGTCCGCATGCAGAACGGAACCAGCACGCCAACGACCGGCACTCCTGCCGCTTTACCTTCCGCAGAAAAGCGGATTCGACCCAGAACCTCGATTCTCGACAGGTCACCGGATCGGATCTTCGCAAGGTACCGTGAAGCGCCTTCGGCATCAGGTTCGCGCCCAAGCAGCGCGCGGTAGACGTTTCGAATGAAATCCTCGTCGTGATAGGCGAGGAAATCGCCGAGCAGATAGTGGGCCTTCTTCGGCAGTGCGATATCGAAGTCCCCTATCCGGCCCAATCGAGGAGACGCGGGGACAAGAACGCAGTCTTCCGCGCCGCGTCCAGCGTCGCTGGCCGACTCGAAGCGACTGCCATCCCCGGGTTCGGGAAGACGGGCAGTTATGTCCGCGCGAATTTCGCGCATCAATCGATCGATATCGAGCGGACCGTCGGTGGAATTCATCGCGCTGGCGGCGATCGAGACACAAGCGCCGTCACAGCTCGTCCACGATTTCGCCGCTCAGCCTGCGGAACGCGTAAAGGCCGAGCAGGAGAAATACCAAGGCGACGCATGCCGGATACAGCAGCGTTGACCAGGCGGGAACTCGGTCCTCGAGAAAGATTGTCTGTGCGAAGTTGACGATCGGCCACATGGGATTCCACGCCAGCACGTCGGCAAAGAAACCGGGCAGCGTGCGCCCGGGATACACGATTGGCGTAAGCCAGAACCAGAACTGCAGCAGCATTGACGTGCTCTGCTCGACATCGCGGTAGAAGACGTTGATTGTGCCGAGCAGAACGCCCAGCCCGAGCGCGAGCGCAACGATCAGGAGCAGGACCGGAATCAGCGCCAGGACGGCAGCGATGGGGAAGCTCGCGATGGCGACAAGGAATGCCAGGAAGATCATCAGGACGATGGCAAAGTTTGAAAGACCGGACAGCGCCACGATGATCGGCAGCGCCAGTTTTGGCAGGTTCACCTTCTTCAGCAGGTTCGCGTTATGCACGAATACGCCGACGGAACGGCTGAGAAGATCGCTGAACAGTTGCCAGCACAGAATGCCGGCACAAAGATAGATGCTGTACGCAAACTTCGAGTCATGGCCCGGCAGCGATGGCTTCATGATTTGCGCAAAGATCAGCGTATAGATCGCGATCATCGCGAGCGGCTGCGCGACGGCCCAGAAGAATCCGAGCTGCGTGCCGAGGTAGCGCGACACGAAGTCGCGCTTGACGCTCGCGAAGATGAAGCCGCGGAAATCCCAGCACTCCTGCAACATCCCCGCTCGAAATATGTTCGTCGATGCCACCGTCGTTATCGCCGCGCCTTGAATGCCACTCGATTTCCTATTGGCGCTCGACCCGGCGCAGGTCCGCGTCGACCATCATCGCGATCAGATCCTCCAGCGACGTCGTCGCCTTCCAGCCCAGCCGCTCGCGGGCCTTCGTCGGATTGCCGCGGAGCACATCGACTTCGGCGGGACGAAAGAATTGTGGATCGACGACGATGTACTTCTCGGCGTCCAGCCCGACATGCTCGAAAGCGATGCGGCACATGTCGCGAACGGTCGTCGTGACGCCCGTTGCGATCACGTAATCGTCTGGTCGCTCCTGCTGCAGCATCAGCCACATCGCCTCGACGTAGTCGCCGGCGAACCCCCAGTCGCGCTTCGCGTCGATGTTGCCGAGGCGCAATTCCTTTGCCTTGCCAAGCTTGATGCGAGCGACGCCGTCTGTCACCTTGCGCGTCACGAACTCGATCCCACGCAGCGGCGACTCGTGATTGAACAGGATGCCGCTCGAGGCGTGCAGTGCGAAGCTTTCGCGGTAATTGACCGTCGACCAATGCGCGAAGAGCTTCGCGACTCCGTACGGACTGCGCGGGTAAAACGGCGTCGCCTCGTCCTGCCACTCCGCCTGGATGAGGCCGAACATTTCGCTCGTCGACGCCTGATAGAAGCGCACCTTCGGATCGTGTATCCGGATCGCTTCGAGCACGTGCAGCGCACCAATGCCGGTGACGTTCGCCGTCAGCAACGGCTGGCGCCAAGATGTCGCGACAAAGCTCTGCGCACCCAGGTTGTACAACTCGTCCGCCGCGCTCGTTTCCAGTGCGCGCAGGATCGATGTCATGTCGACGAGATCGCCATCGATCAGCGTCACGTCATTGCGAATGCCGAGATGCCCGAGGCGCCATAGCGTGTCCGAGCTGCGCCGCGCCAGCACGCCGAAGACGCGGTAGCGTTTCGCGAGCAGCAGTTTGGCGAGATAGGCGCCGTCCTGTCCGGTAATGCCGGTGATCAATGCCGACTTGGACATTCGTCTTCCACGCTCTCCCAGTAGCGCAACATCTCGGCAAGCGAATCGTCGAGTGGCGTGATCGCCTTCCACCCGGTTGCACGCTTTAGCTTCGCCGGGTTACCGCACATTCTTCGTTGCTCCGCCTTGCGCAAACGGGCCGGATCCTGTTCGATCGCGATCTCGACGCCGGACAACGTCGCAAGGCGCTCGAGCACCACACGGATCGACGTCTCGTGCCCGGAGCACACGTTGTAAACCTCGCCGGAGGAGCCCGATGCCAGCAGTGCGAAATACGCGTGTATGACGTCGCGGACGTCGGTGAAATCTCGTGTCACGTCGATATCGCCGACCGCAACGACCGGTTTCCGTCCTCCTTGGCGAATCTCCGTGATCTGCCGCGCGAAATCGGACACGACAAATCGCTCGCTCTGTCCCCCGCCGATGTGATTGAACGGACGTGCCAGAACAATATCCATCGCCTCGGTGACGGTCCATTGGTAGCAGAGCGCTTCGGCCGCCAGCTTGCTGACCGCGTATGGATTGCGCGGCGCGGCCAGGCGCGTTTCCGCAACCGGCAGCGCGTCCTCGGGCACCACCCCATACACGTCCCCGGTCCCGGCATAAATCATCCGTCCCCGAAAGCCACACTGCTTCAACGCCTGCAGCAAGTTGAGCGTACCGAAAAGATTGACCTGCAACGTCGCTGCGGGATCGCGCTGCGCGTCCGGCACCCAGCTCTGTGCGGCAAGGTGCAGCACCGCGTCGGGCGCCGCACCTGCCACAATCTCGGAAGTCGTAACCGCATCGCGCAGATCCAGCGTCTCGGGCACGTCGACGATGCGCCAATCGGCGAAGGCAGCGTCGGCGCGCACCATCCGCGTGAGTGTCGTGCCGACGAAACCGTGCTGCCCGGTCACCAGCAATCGTTTCAAATCGGCCCTCGAACCCGGGGCACGCTCGGGATGACACGCGCAGGCTCTCGTTCCCGCAACTCGGTTGTCCTCGGGTGGGTTCGATCAGTGTGAAAAAACGCGTAAGTATAGACCAGCGACACCGGTCGGCCGGAGTCGCCGGCAGGCTTCTGCCTGATTCGAACGACGCTGGACGATTACCGTGCGGTGTGCCGACGCCTCGCTGAAATCAGCCCCGGCATGGATGTGCCGTCCGCGCGGTTGCAGGTCAGTGCGTATTCAGACCTTGGCGGCGACATCGCGCAAGCGCGTTGCGTTAGCGCGGCAAATGCCCCGAAAGGGCTCACTGATGCGTGTGTCGGAAGCGGCTTGAGTCCAGAAGTCAATGGCGATGGCGCACGAAGCCAACCACGTCGTTCGCTGGGGAGGCAAGGGTAGCGCTGGCGTGAAATCGCGAGGTGGTACTTCACCACCGGGGAGTGGTGCGTATGCCATGGGCAACATGTCGTAGGTCGGCGCCAGGCGCAACGTGCGCTCGACATGGAAGCTCAGGTTGCCAAGATGCATGTCGGTGTTGGCAATCAGTCGACCAAACCACCAGAGGTGCTCGACGGCCCTAACGCTGGCGGCGTCAATGAGCCCCATGCGATGCAGCCGGCCCACCAGTTCCGGCCAGTCCGTCGAACGAGAGCCGATGAAGGCCGCCTGGATAACATCCAGCCCGCACAGCGACAAACGGCCGTGCCGACCCACTCGGTCGAAGCGCTCGACCTCGATGAAC
>JALYSS010000215.1 GCA_030854685.1 Pseudomonadota bacterium
AACCTGGACTGTCGAGCGCTGACGGCACCCTCGGCGGCAGCTTCCATACGGTGCGAGGACTTGATGATAGGTGCGGGCATGATAGCTCCGGCAATCTTCGCTCTCGGACGCTCCGGTTTTTTCCCCGCACAGCCGGCAGATAGCGTGTTGGCAGTGCCCGGAGTGTGCAGTTTGCGATTTCGCCTATGGCGTGCCATTATGTTACATGTAACGTTTGCTGGGGGCTGGCCATGGCAAATACCGGTGCGGCGCGAGTGCAGAAGCGCCGCGATATGCTGCGCAGGGCCGGATTGCGTCCGGTTCAGATTTGGGTACCTGACACGAGGCGGCCGAGTTTTGTGAAGGAGTGCCGTCGGCAATCCAGGTTGGCGGCTCAGGCAGACATGGCCGATGCAGCGTTGTCGGACTTTATGGATGACGCATTGGCTGACGTGGGCGGCTGGACTGCATGAACCGAGGTGATTTTGTGCCAATTGCGCTGCACGGCGATTTCGGCAAGCCGCGTCCTGCCTTGGTGATCCAGTCTGACATGTTCGACCGACATGCGACGGTTACGGTCTTGCTCGTATCGAGCACATTGATCGACGCGCCGTTGTTTCGCGTCACGGTGCAACCAGACGAAGTCAACGGCCTGAAAAAACCGTCCCAGGTGATGGTGGACAAGGCGATGACTGTGAAGCGGGGGAAGTTTGGGAACCCGTTCGGCAGTCTGGACGCAGATTTGATGGTGCAAGTCGAGCGGTGTCTGGCCGTTTTCCTGGGTGTCGCCAAATAGCCGGTCGACGAAGTTGTCATCCGTTGCGAAACCACGGACACGCGTCGCCCGCGCCGATCTCAATCTGCTCGTGGGGCTCCGCGGCCGCGAGCGCACGGAGAACGAATACCGCACGCTGCTCGGCACGACAGGATTCCGCGTGAACGCGGTGACTCCTGCAGGGCCGACGTCCAGCATCGTCGAAGCGGTGCCCGCACGCTGACGACCGTGCAGCGCGCGTTGTCCGGCGTAAGCTAGCGACGGCCGCACGAACACCGATCGTGCCGCGCGTCCCTGCCATGGAGAATGCGATGGCCTCGAATCCCCCGCACGCGCTCCGTCTTACATTCGCGTATCGCGGCACGCAGATCAGCGTCGCCGGCAGCGAGCGCATCGCGATGATCGTGCCGAACGCGATCGAGACGCCGCAAGCCGGACAGGCCGGCTACTGGTTCACGCTGCTCGACGCCGCCGGCCGCGTCGTCTACCAGCGGCCGCTGCACAACCCGATTCGGACCGACGTCGAGGCATACTCGCCGGGCAAGGGGCAGGCGATCGTGCGCGTGCCGCTCGCGGCGCGCGAAGGACAGTTCACCGTGTTGGTGCCGGATCTCGACGACGCGCAGACATTCCAGTTGCACGGTCCCGCGGATCCCGACCGGCCCGGCGAACCGGCCGGCGAACTGCTGCGGCTCGACATCGGTGCGCTGCGCAAGGCGAACCTGCCACCCGGCCCCGGAGGCACGCCGCCGCGACAGGGGACGACCGGATGAGCGCCGCCGACGGCTCGGTGACCGGGACGCAGAAGATCGTCGACCACGGGTCCGATGCCGCCCGCTACAACGTCGTCATCCTGGGCGACGGCTATCGCGCGGCCGAGATGGCGAAATACCACGCGGACGTGCAGGCGTTCGTCGACACGTTCGGCCAGACGGCACCGTTCGGCGATCTCTGGTGCGGCATCAACGTCCACCGCGTCGACGTCGTCTCCACCGACAGCGGCGCAGACGATCCGGTGGCCTGCGGCGACGGCAGCGCGGGAACGGGTGCGGTCGCGCGCACGTATTTCGACGCGACGTTCTGCAGCGGCAACCTGATCCGGCGCCTCCTCACCTGCGACAGCGCCAGCGCGGCCGGCGTCGCGCACGCGCAGGTGCCTGCCGCGCACGTCGTGATGGTGGTCGTCAATTCGCCGCTGTACGGCGGCTCGGGCGGCGACGTCGCGACGTTCTCGACGGCGCCCGGCGCGTCGGAAATCGCGCTGCACGAGATGGGCCATACCGCGTTCGGCTTCGCCGACGAGTACGAATCGTATGCGGGGTGCGCGAGCGGCGAGACCGGGCACGACGTCTACGCCGGCGGCGAGCCGGTCGAACCCAACGTCACGCGCAACACGAATCGCGCGACGATCAAGTGGAAGTCGGTGCTGTCGTCGCCGACGGACGCGCTGCCGACGACCGCCAACGCCAACTGCAGCCGGTGCGACCCGCAGCCGAATCCGCGTC
>JALYSS010000224.1 GCA_030854685.1 Pseudomonadota bacterium
CCATGTGCAGCTTCGGATTCACCGCCATCGGCGACCATTCGACGCCGCCGTTCGCGCCGGGAAGCATGCGCGCGCCCTCCTTCGTCGGCAGCACCCACATGTTTTCCTGCGGGATCATCGCGTCGGAAAAGCGGATCAGCTTGCCGGACGCGCGATCGTTGACGTAGACGTGTCCCGTCTTGCCGCCGTGAATGACGACGTCGACGAGCTTGCCGCTTGCATCCTTCGCCTGCGTCAGGATCGTGGCACTCACGGAGTCCAGATCCCACAAGTCATGCGGGACGTACTGCGAGTGCCATTTGTACGCGCCGGTTTCGACGTCCACCGCAACCATCGAATCGGTGTAAAGGTTGTCACCCGGGCGGATCGCGCCGTAGAGATCGGGCGACGGATTGCCGACGACGAAGAATGCGGTGTGCGTCTTCCGGTCGATCGACGGCGTCATCCATACGCCGCCGCCGAGCGTCTGGTAGAACGAGCTGTCCTTCGCCAATGCCGCCTTTTCCGCGGCGATGTCGCGATGCAGGTCGCGCCCGGTCGCATCCTTCGTGGCCCAAACGCCTTCCTGGCCCTTGTCGGGGATCGAGTAGAAGGTCCACAACAGCTTGCCATCCTTCGCGTCGAACGCCTTGACGAATCCGCGGATGCCGTATTCGCCGCCGTTCGTGCCGATCAGCACTTTGCCGTCGACGACCGCGGGCGCCATCGTTTCCGAATACCCCTTGTCGGGATCCGCGATCTGCGTCTGCCACACCAGTTTGCCGGTTTTCGCGTCGAGCGCGACGAGCTTCGCATCGAGCGTGCCCATGAAGAGCTTGTCGCCGTCGATCGCGACGCCGCGGTTGTTCGGGCCGCAGCAGAACGTCGTGATCGGCCCCATCTTGTGCTTGTAGTGCCAGTACTCCTCGCCCGTGACCGCGTCGATCGCGTACACGTGGTTGAACGACGTCGTCAGGAACATCACGCCGTTCACCACGATCGGCGCCGTTTCCATCGATTCGAGCACGGCGGTCTGGAACACGAACGCCGGTTTGAGTTTGCCGACGTTGCCGGTGTTGATCTGCGCACCCGGGTAATAGCGCGTCTGTGCGTAGCTGCCGTTCGAATGGATCCAGTTCTTCGCGTCGGTGCCCGCCGCGTCGAGCATCGACTGCGTCACGGGTGCGAGCTTGCTCGACATGGGCTTCGCCGTCGTCGTGTCGCCGGTGCCCGTTTCCTGTGCATAGACGCCAAGCGACAGCGCGAAGCCGGTGGCTGCCGCCACGATACCCGTCATTCTGCTGCGTTCGATCATCTGGTTCTCCTCGCCTGTTTTTTCTTCGGGAAAGCGGAAACGCCGTGTTCATGGCGTCTGGTACGCCCTGGCAAACGCCGTTATAGTGCGTTTCGTTGCAACTTGCAATCAACGGCGTTGGTGCAGTGCGGAAACGCTTGGCAACGCTCGGAGGCGACGATGATCGAAGGGTATCGCAAGGTTCGGAACACGCTCGGAAAGGCCGCCGCCGCATCGCGGCGGCTGCGGTGGATTATCGGCAACAGCGGCGTCGCGCTCGTGCTCGGCTTCATGCTGTTCGTGCCGTCGCTCGTGGGTGCCACGACCGACGCGGAGCTCGCGACCAATGCCCGCTTGCTGACGTCCGTTCGCAGCGAAGATGCAATCGGCGTCCAACGCGCGTTGCACGACGGTGCAGCGGTGAATTCACGCACTCGCCTCGGCGAATCGGGGTTGCTTCTCGCGCTCAAGAAGAACCGCGCCGACATCGCGCAGGCGCTGCTCGCGGCGGGTGCCGACATCAACCTGCCCGCCATCAACGGCGTCACGCCGCTGATGGCAGCGGCCTATGGCGGGCACATCGAGGTGATGAAAGCGCTGCTCGCGCGCGGCGCAGACCCGGCGGCGACCGATCGACTGGGCAAGAATGCGATCACGTACGCCGCAGGCGAGGGCCACACGGAAATCGTACGGTTGCTGCTCGCCAAGGGCGTGGATCCGAACGCGGTCTACCGCAACGATCTCACGGCGCTGATGTGGGCCGCGGGGTACGGCCATGCCGAGACAGCACGGGTGTTGATCGCCGCGGGAGCGCGGGTCGATCCCGTCGACAATCGCGGCAAGAGCGCGCTCGACATGGCGCGGGAGTTCAAGCACGCAGAGACGATCGAGGTGCTCGAGCAGGCGCTTCGCGCGACGCGGCAGTGACCGGCGCGCCGTCGCGGCGCAACAGGCTCAGTCGACGAGCGGAATTCGCATCGTTGCGCGCGTGCGGCGCAACGCGCGCGGTCCGAACGTCATCCGCGCCGCGATGCCGTCGCCGCGCCAGGCGTGGAACAACGCAGCGGCGACGTGCAATGCGACCAGCGACAGCAGTACCCAGCTCGTCACGAAATGCACGGTGCTCATCAATTCCTTGAGCGCCGGCATCGCCGTTCCCCACGCCGGCAGCGTGATGCCGAACCACTTGACCGGATAGCCGCTCCACACGGAGCCGAGATAGCCGGCGAGCGGCATCACGATGAGCGCGGCGTAAAGCGCGACGTGCGTCGCCTTGGCCGTGCGCGCCTGCCACCGCGGCATCGGCGGCAGGGCCGGCGGCCGGTGCGCAAGGCGCCAGCCCAGCCTGAACAGCATCAACGCGAGCAGGCAGAGACCGATCGATTTGTGGAAATTGAACGCATCGGCGCGCATGCCCGGCGGCGACTTGGGAATCTGCTGCATCAACCATCCCCAGCTGAACTGCCCGAGAACGATCGCGGCGATCAGCCAGTGCAGGACGACGGCGGTTCTCGTATAGCGCGACATCGATGGCTTCATGCAAGCGGTCAGAGCTTCACGACGACATTCGCGCCGACGAACCAGTTGCGCCCAGGTGCCGGCTCGAAGAAGCGGCCGTTGCCGTCGCCGACGATCACCGATCCCGCGTAGTTGCGGTCGAAGAGGTTATTGAGACGCACGAACTCCTGCCATCGTGCAACCCCCGCGGTTTGCGAGAAGCCGATCCGCGCATTCATCACCGCGTAGGCAGGTGCAGCGTCGGTATTGCGTTCGTTGACGTAGAGCTTGTCGACGTATTGCGCTTCGAGCGCCGTTTCGAGCCCGGGCCAACCACCGGGAATCCATGCCAGCTCTGCGTACGCCTGCTTCGACGGTACGCCGGGAAGCTTTGCGCCGACGGGGACGATGGCGGGCGGCGAGCCGGTTCTGTACGCGTCGACGAATTCGGCGCGAAGCCATGTGAGCGCGACATGCGTCTCTACACCGTACCGATAGCGACCGTCCCACGATGCTTCGGCGCCCCGCCGCCGCGTCGCGCCCGCGTTCTTGAACGTCGTGCGCCCCCCGATCGCGGAATCGACCACGATCTCGTTCGACGTGTCGACGTTGAATATCGCCGCGTTGAGCCGGTGCCGATCGCCAACGCGGTACTTGACGCCAACTTCGCTCGCGCGGCTCGTCGCAGGCTGCAGCGCGAAATTGAGCCCGGTGCTGCCGTTGCGATACGCGAGCTCGGCGAACGTCGGCGTCTCGAAGCCTTCGCCATAGCTCGCGTAGACGTTGAGGTTGTCGGCGGCATGGAACACGACACCCAGCACCGGACTCGTGTCGTTAAAACGCTGGCTGCCGCTGTCGTCGGGATTCTGCGCGGTCACGTAATGGTCGTCGGATCCATAGCGGACGCTGCTCGTGCGGATGCCGGCCGTCGCCGACCAGCGCAGCGAGATATCCCATTCGGCCTGCGCGTAAACGTCGGTGCTCCGCACGGTGTCGTCTTCATTGCGGCGCAGATCACCGATCCGGCCATTGTCGTTCACGAATCCTTTGCGCAATTCGTGCATGCGGTCCGCGTCGGCGCCGACCGTTACCGCGAGCGGTTGGCCGAACGCCCGGGTACGCCATACGATGCGCGCACCGACGCCGCCGTAATCGCGATCGAGGTCGGGGACGCCGCCCGACGACGTCGCCCCGATGCCGGACAGCGCGAGATATTGCCGGATCATCCGCTGCCCCCCGTACGAATCGACGTGCAATTGCAGAGCGTCGTCGAAGCGATGATCGAGGGCCGCGCCGGCCTGCGCCTGGTTGATCGTCTTGCGCGTATCGAACTGGGTCGCGGCGGGATCGGCGGCGCGCGGATTCGCGCTCCATTCTGCGCGCGTAAGCCCGAGCGGATCCTGCGTTTCCGGCTGGAACTGCGTGTTGCCGATCAGCGTGAGCCGCGTGTCGGGTGTCGCGTTGAGCACGAGTTTCGCATTCGTGAGATCGCGCCGCGCCGACGAGTGATCCCGGTAGCCGTCGGTGATGAACTCGCTCGCCGCAACGACACCTCCCACGCGCCCCGACGTCGCACCGAGCTTCACCCCGAACGTGCCTGTGCCGTAGCTTCCGCCGCCGCCCGTGAACGCAAGGTACGGCACGTCGGGCGGATCCTCGGTGAACACGGAAATGACGCCGCCCGAAGCGTTGCCGTACAGCGCGGAGAATGGGCCGCGCAAGATCTCGACGCGCTGCGCCGAGAGCAGGCTGAAGCTGCCGGTCTGTCCCTGGCCATCGGGCATCGTGACCGGAATGCCGTCCTGGTAGAGGCGTACGCCGCGTACGCCGAACGCCGCTCGCGCGCCAAAGCCGCGGGAGCTGATCTGCAGGTCCTGTGCGTAGTTCTGCCGATTCGCTGCGAACACGCCGGGAATACGCGACAGCGTTTCGGAGAGATTGACCTGCGGCTGACCGTCGTGAATCGTCGCCGCGTCGATCGTGTCGACGGAGGCCGGCACGTCGAATGCGCGCTCGGCGCGCCGTGTTGCCGTGACCGTGATCGGGTCGATGACGAGCGTGCCATCGGGCACCGTCTGGGCGACCGACATCGGCGCCGCGACGAGTGCGAGCGTCGTGATGACGGCGCGGCGCAACGTGCGCGCGGTGGCGCAAGTGGGCGCATCGGCTGGCTGCAGCGGAGGCATCGAGTGTCTCGGGGTCGTGGGGAAGTCGGTTAACATATGAGATTACCACTTGGCGGCAGGCTGAGCCCGCGTCGGGCGGGTGGCGTGACGACGAGGACCCAAGAGGCGGCAATGCGTTTTGATTTCGGTTGGATCCTGGCGTTGATGGCCATCGGCGCCGCCGCCACCGCATCCGCGGCGCCGATGGCGTACGCGTCGAACGAAGGCTCGGGGACCATTTCGGTGATCGACACGGCGACCGACCGCGTGACGGCAACGATCACGACGGGCGGCAAGCCGCGCGGCATCGCCGCCGCGCATAACGGCAAGCGGGTCTACGCCAGCGACCAGACGGCAAACGGACTCGCGGTCATCGACGTGGAAACCGGCACGGTGACGAAGCGCGTTCCGCTCGGCAGTTCGCCCGAGGGCATCTACCTGTCCGCGGATGGCCGGCGGCTTTCCGCGGCGATCGAGGAGAACAACCAGGTCGCGATCGTCGACACGTCGACGCTTGCCGTCGTGAAGCGCATCACGACGCGGGGCAAGAATCCGGAGCACGCAGTCTTCAGTCCGGACGGCAAGTGGCTGTACGTGAGCGCCGAGGAAGCGGACAGCGTCGACATCGTCGACGTCGCACGTGGCGAGGTCGTCAAGTCGATCACGGTCGGCGACCGGCCGCGCGGCATCGGCTTTCTTCCCGACGGCAGCCGCGCGTACGTCGGCGTCGAACAGGCGAACGTCGTTGCCGTCATCGACGTAGCGTCGCAGTCGCTCGTGACCAAAATCAACGCAGGCGTGCGCTCCAACGGCATTGCTGTGCATCCGGACGGCAAGCATGTTTACGTTTCGGCCGGCGGCGACGGCACGGTCCAGGTGATCGACACGTCATCGAACACGATCATCGCGACGATTCCCGTCGGTAAGCGGCCGTGGAACATGGCGATGACGCCGGACGGACGCAAGCTCTACGTTGCCTGCGGCCGCTCGAACGCCGTCGCCGTGATCGACACGCAAACGAACCGCAAGGTCGCCGACGTGCCGGTCGGCGCATTGCCCTGGGGCGTCGCGATCCCCTGAGATCTCGGTCCACAGGAAATCGGGGTCGGAAAATCGGGGTCAGAGATGTATTTCCCGAAACGGTTGGTCATCGGTCGTGGTGCGTGCGGGAAATACATCTCTGACCCCGATTTCCGCTACGTGCGGGAAATACATCTCTGACCCCGATTTCGAGACTTGCGTCATCACTCGCCGTAGCGGTGATCGCGTCGTGCGGTTGTCCACCCGCGACGGCGGCCGACAACCCGGCCGAGGTCTTCGAGCTGCCGTCGGTGAACGTCGTTGGCACGGCGCCGCTGCCCGGGCTCGGCACGCCACTGCGAGATGTTCCCGCCAACGTCCAGATCTTCGACAACGGAATGTTCGCGCGTGCGCGGCCGCTCTCGCTCACGCAGTTTCTCGATCTCAATGCGAATAGCGTCGGCGCGGCATCGGGGCAAGGCAATCCGTTCCAGCAATCGCTGAACTTCCGCGGCTTCGCCGCATCGCCGCTGCTCGGCACGCCGCAGGGCATGTCGGTGTTCCAGGACGGTGTGCGTATCAACGAGGCCTTCGGCGATGTGGTCAACTGGGACCTGCTGCCCCGCTCCGCGATTTCCAGCGTGCAGCTGATACCGGGGTCGGTGCCGGCGTTCGGTCTTAACACGCTGGGCGGCGCGCTTGCGATCTACACCAAGAGCGGCGCGCAATACCCGGGGACCTCCGTCGAAGCGTCGGGGGGCTCGTTCGGCCGGCGGACGCTGAATTTCGAGTACGGCGCCGCGACCGGGGACATCGACGCGTTCGCCACGGGGAATTTCTCGGACGAGGACGGTTGGGCGCTGCACAACGCGAGCCGCGTGCGCCAGTTCTTCGGCAAGCTCGGATGGCAGGACGATCGATCGGACCTCGACGTCAGCGTCACGCTCGCGGACAACGCGCTCCACGGTGCGCAGACGCTGCCGCTGTCGTTTCTCGACCGGCCGCGCGAGTCGTACACCTATCCCGACGTGAACGAGAACCGGCTCGCGTTCATCGTCGCCAAGGGGAGCCGATTCCTGGGCGATTCGCAATTGATCGATGCCAACGTCTATTACCGGCGCTTTCGCAACACGAACGTCAGCAGCAACGTCAACGACGATTTCGGCGTGACCGATCCCGCAACCGGCGTAGCAGAGACCAACCCCGCGACGAACGATCGCGCCACGATCGACGAGTCGTCGTACGGTGGCGGCGTGCAGTGGACCGCGCGCACGCAATTCGCCGGCCACGCGCATCAACTGGCGATCGGCGCCGGCGCGAATGGAGGAATCACCCATTTCGCCCAGGCTTCGCAACCCGCCGCGTTCACATCCGACCGCGGCACGATCGGAACGGGTGCGTACGCCGACACGACGATCGTCGCGCTGCGGAATTCGGATGCCGGGATCTACGCCAGCGACACGGTCGCGCTGGCCGCCGCATGGACGATGACCGCGTCCGCGCGATACGACGCCGCACGCGTCGAGATCGAAGACCGGAGCGGACAGGACGCCGCGCTGAACGGCACGCACGCGTTCTCGCGTCTCGACCCCGCCGTGGGGTTGAATTTCAATCCGACGCAATCGTTCACCGCGTACGCGAGCTACAACGAAGGCATGCGCGCGCCGACGCCGATCGAATTGACCTGCGCCGATCCGAGCGCGCCGTGCAAGCTGCCGAACGAGTTCCTCGCCGATCCGCCGCTCGCCAAGGTCGTCTCGTCGACGATCGAGGCCGGTGCGCGCGGCAAGTGGCGCGCGACGACGTGGTCGGCGGCAGTCTACCGCACCGACCTTCGAGACGATCTCGCTTTCATCGCGAGCGGAACGGGTGCGACCAACGCCGGCTATTTCCAGAATATCGGGCGTACGCGGCGCCAGGGCGTCGAGCTTGGGGCAACGGTGCAGGTCGAGCCGCTGACAATCGCGATCCGATACAACGCGATCGACGCGCGCTACCGGTCGACGTTCGACGCGGCGAGCCCGGCCAACTCCGAGGCGGATGCGAACGGCGGCATTGTCGTGCGCGCCGGAAACCGCATCCCGGGGATTCCGATCCAGAGTGCGAAGATGCGCATCGACTGGGACGTCGCCGCGGGACTCGCCATTGGCGCTTCGCTCGTCGCCGAGTCGAGCCAATATGCCAACGGTGACGAGAACAACGCGGATCGCGGCGGGCGCGTTCCCGGTTATTTCGTCGTGCACCTCGATGCGCAGTATGCGGTGACGCCGCGCGTGACGCTCTTCGCGCAAATCGACAACGTTCTCGATCGACGCTACGCGAACTTCGGGCTGCTCGGGTCGAACGTTTTCACGGGTCCCGGCCGCACGTTCGGTCCGGCCGTCGACGCCGCGCCCGTGTTCGAGCAGTTTCGCGCGCTCGGCGCGCCGCGCGGCATCTTTGCGGGTGTTCGCGTGAGCTTCGACGTCTCCGCGCATCGCCCGTGAGCGCTCGCGCGAGAACGCCAATGCGGCCGGGCCGAGCATTCCCGGGCCTGAAGGACTAAGATCGCGGTCTGTCAGACGCGAGAGGAGGATCGACCGTGGATGTTCGCGCAGCGGTGGCTCACAAGGCCGGGCAGCCGCTGGCCATCGAAACGGTGCAACTGGCGGGTCCGAAGGCCGGCGAAGTGCTGGTCGAGATCAGGGCGACGGGGATCTGCCACACCGACGAATTCACGCGCAGCGGTGCCGATCCGGAGGGCTTGTTCCCCGCGATCCTCGGCCACGAAGGCGCCGGCATCGTCGTCGACGTGGGGCCCGGCGTCTCCAGTGTCAAAAAAGGCGATCACGTCATCCCGCTGTACACGCCGGAGTGCCGGCAGTGCAAGTCATGCCTGTCGCGCAAGACGAACCTCTGCACGGCAATTCGCGCCACGCAAGGCAAAGGCGTGATGCCGGACGGCACCAGCCGGTTCTCGCTGGGCGGCGAGACCGTGCATCACTACATGGGCTGCTCGACGTTCGCGAACTTCACCGTCCTTCCGGAAATCGCCGTCGCGAAAATCCGCGACGACGCGCCGTTCGAAAAGGTGTGCTACATCGGCTGCGGTGTGACCACCGGTATCGGCGCGGTGATCAATACGGCGAAGGTCGAGCCCGGCGCCAATGTCGTGGTATTCGGACTGGGCGGCATCGGACTCAACGTCGTGCAGGGTGCGCGCATGGTCGGCGCCAACATGATCATCGGCGTCGATCTCAATCCGGCGCGCGAGGCACTCGCCCGCAAATTCGGCATGACGCACTTCGTCAATCCGAAGGACGTCAAGGGTGATCTCGTGCCTCATCTCGTCGAGCTCACCGGTGGCGGCGCCGACTACTCGTTCGAGTGCATCGGCAATGTCGATGTAATGCGGCAGGCGCTCGAGTGCTGCCACCGCGGCTGGGGCGTGGCGGTGATCATCGGCGTCGCCAGCTCCGGACAGGAAATTCGCACGCGTCCGTTCCAGCTCGTCACCGGCCGCGTGTGGAAAGGGACGGCGTTCGGCGGCGCGCGCGGCCGCACCGACGTCCCGAAGATCGTCGACTGGTACATGGACGGCAGAATCAACATCGACGATCTGATCACCCACGTCCTGCCACTCGATCGGATCAACGAAGGCTTCGATCTCATGCACGAGGGAAAATCGATCCGGACGGTGGTCACGTACTGACGCCGAAGCGTCGCCCGAACAACCTGATCAGGAGCTCACCGACCATGGCTACACCTTCCATCCATCCCGCGGTCGATCATGGCATCAAGCCCGCGGCCGCAAACTTTTCCGGCGGGACGCTGTATTGCAAGTGTTCCGACAGCAAGGTTACCGTCTCGATCAAGGGCCAGACCGCGCATAACCACATCTGCGGCTGCACGCAATGCTGGAAGCCGAGCGGCGCGCAGTTCGCGCAGGTTGCGGTCGTGTCGCGCGACAACGTCAGCGTGACCGCCAACGGCGACAAACTGAGCCCCGTCAATCCGGATGCCACCATCCGGCGCTACGCATGCAAGGGCTGCGGCGTGCACATGTACGGACGCATCGAGAACAAGAGTCATCCCTTTTACGGGCTCGACTTCGTCCACACCGAGCTGTCACCCGAGCAGGGGTGGTCCGCGCCGGAATTTGCGGCCTTCGTGTCCTCGATCATCGAGGGCGGCGTCGATCCTGCCAATATGGGCGCCGTCAGGATCAGGCTGAAGGAACTGGGCCTCGAACCTTACGACTGCCTGTCCCCGCCGCTCATGGATGCGATCGCCACGCATACGGCGAAAGCCAAGGGCGTACGCGCGAACGCGTAGCGGCTCGACGCAGCGTGCAGGAAGCGCCGGTCACGCCGCTGTCGCATAGCCGTTGCTTCGGCGGGGATCAGGCCGTCCATGCGCATGCGTCGCACGAAACGCGATGCGAGATGCGCTTCGGCCTGTTCCTTCCCCCGCAGGCAACGGCGGCGCGTGTGCCGGTGCTGTACTGGCTTTCGGGTCTCACGTGCACCGAGGAAAACTTCATCGTCAAGGCCGGTGCGCAGAGAGTTGCGTCCGAACTCGGATTGGCGATTGTCGTTCCGGATACCAGCCCGCGCGGCCTCGGCATTCCAGGAGAGGGCGACAGTTACGACTTCGGACTTGGCGCCGGTTTCTACGTCGATGCAACCGAGCCGCCGTGGTCGCTTGGCTATCGGATGTATTCATACGTCACCCAAGAACTGCCGGCGTATGTTGCAAGCCATTTCCCGGTCGATCGAGACCGCGTCGGAATTATCGGGCATTCGATGGGGGGCCACGGCGCGCTGACCATTGCGCTCAAGGATCCGCGCAGCTACAAATCGGTGTCGGCATTCGCGCCGATTGCGTCGCCGATGCGCTGTCCCTGGGGGCAGAAGGCCCTGACCGGATACCTCGGCGCCGACCGGGGGCACTGGCGTGAATACGACGCGACGGCCCTGATCGAGGACCGCGGTTGGCCGGGGCCTCCCCTATTGGTCGATCAGGGAACGAGCGATCAATTCCTGGAACGCCAACTCAAACCGGAGTTGCTGCAGGATGCGTGCAAACGGGCGGGAGTTGCGCTCGAACTGCGCTTGCAAGCCGGATACGACCACAGTTATTTCTTCATCGAGAGCTTCATCGAGGATCACCTTCGATTCCACGCGCGCCATCTTCAGAACCGGCACCCGACTTGATCGCGAAGCGACGCGCGCGACGCCCACGTGCGTATGAAATCATGCTCGTATCCGTTGCGCTTGCCGCGGCATCGGTTTCAATCGCCGCCGACCTTACGACCGATCAGGTCCGGCAACTCGTTTCCAGCGGACGGAACGGCGGGCCGGCCGACCTGGCGGGAAAAGATCTCTCCGGCCTCGACCTCACTCGTGTGCGGCCGGGACTGAATGTTACGATCACCATCGCGCCTGTCGCATAACCCTGGACCAATGGAGGAAAGCATGGCAGCAGCGAAGCTGATCGTGATGTATCCGACGCCGGCGGATCTCGACGCTTTCGAACGTGCCTACAGCGCGCAGCATCTTCCCATGGCGGCGCCGATCTTCCAGGCGGCGGGTGCAACGAAGGTCGTGCTGACGAAGATCTCCGGGTCGGCAGGCGGGACATCGCCGATCCATCGCATCGCGGAAATTCATTTCCCTTCGCCCGCGGTGTTGCAGGCGTGCGCGGCGTCGAAGGCCGGGCGCGATGCACTGGCCGACGCGCGCGCGATTTCGAATGGCGGCGCCCCGACCGTCCTGATTGCCGAAGAGGACGTCGTGACGTTCGTCTAGAGCGCCGGCTACGTTCAATCCGCCGTTCCCGGCGCCGCTTCATCCGCCCCGAGGCCGCCGACGCTCGAGCGCGGCAGCAGCAACACGATGCACAGCGTGACGAACGAGATGGCGGCCATCAGCACCAGCAGCGACCGGAATCCGTCCGCCTTGACGATCGGTCCGAGCAGCCACACGGCGAGCGAGCTCACGCCGAACGCGACGGCAAGCCGCATTCCGGACACGCGCGAGCGCATGCGGTCGTCGACATAGCGGACGATCATCGCGTCGGTGAACGGAATCGCGCCGAACACGACGCTCATGAACGCGAACATCAGCGCGTACAGCGCCCAGCCGTGCGCATTGGCGGCGAGCAGGAACAGCGGCGCCTGAACGGCGACAATGCCCGCGTAGAGCGTCCTGAGCTGCACATGATCGAGCAGCAGGCCGACTGCGACCTGTGCAAACGCGCCGACGACATAAACGGCGGCGAGCAGGATCCCGAGCATTGCGGGGTCCTCGACGATGCCGTGCAGCCGTTCGTGCAGCAGTTCGCCGTTGCCGTTGGTCGTGAAATTGAACAGCAGGCTGCCGGAGATCGATGCGACGGTGACAATGGTGAAAATGTGCGCCAGCGCGCGCTTGTTCAGCATCGCGCGCGTGGGCGCACGCTGCGCAGGCGCCACGGACTCCACCGGGGCGAGCCGCGCGAACAACAAGCCGCACGCGATGGCCGCGAATGCGGGCACGACGAACGCGGTCTTCCATCCGGCGTACTTGATGAGCATGCCCGTCACGACGGCCGACAATGCGACGCCGAGGTTGCCCGCAAGCCCGTTGAAGCCGATCGTCAGCCCCGGCCGCGCGGAGCGCTGGACCAGCATCGGAATGCCGACCGGATGATAGATCGCGGAGAAGACGCCGAGCAGCGTCAGCGCGGCGGCCAGTTGCCACGCCGAGTGCGTGAACGCGACGAGCAGCGCGGAAACGCCGATGCCGAAAAAGAACACGAGCATCATCTGCCGCCGGCCCCAGAGATCGCCGAGACGTCCGGCGGGCAGCGAGACGAGGCCGAACATCGCGAACGCGCCCACGCCGTAGGGCATCAGGTCTTCCCAATGCGCGAAGCCGAAATCCGCTGCAATGGCCGCAACGGAGGTGGCGAAGATCAACAGGAACATGTGGTCCATCGCATGCGCGACGTTCAGCAGCAGGGAAGTCGCGCGCGGCAGCGGCGTCATGATGGAAGTCCTCCGTATTGCGCGAGCGTGCGGAGCTGATCGGCGAGCGCCTGCGAAATCTCGATGCCTTCTGCGCTCGCCTTGCCCGCGATGGCGGCGCGGCGCTGGCCGGGCAGCCGCACCTCCGTGTCCTCCAGCATCGCGGCGATCA
>JALYSS010000250.1 GCA_030854685.1 Pseudomonadota bacterium
CGAAAGGTATTTCGGCTCTGACCCCATTTCTTTCGCGCTACGGATTCGTCTCCGGAACGATATCGAGATTGCCGATTCCGGAGAACATGTTCCGGTTCTTCGCTTCCTTGCCCTTGAGCTTGATGTCGAGGCGCAGGTCGTTCAACGAATCGGCGTTGCGAAGCGCATCCTCGTACGTGATCAGCCCCGATTCGTACAGGTCGAACAGCGACTGGTCGAACGTCTGCATGCCGAGCTCGCGCGACTTCTTCATCAGCTCCTTGATGCCGCCGACGTCGCCCTTGAAGATAAGGTCGGACACGAGCGGCGAATTCAGCATGATCTCGACCGCCGGCACGCGGCCCTTGCCGTCGCGCCGCGGAATCAGTCGTTGCGCGACGAACGCGCGCACGTTGAGCGACAGGTCCATCAGCAGTTGCGCGCGCCGCTCTTCGGGGAAAAAATTGATGATCCGGTCGAGCGCCTGGTTGGTGCTGTTCGCGTGCAGCGTCGCGATCAGCAGGTGGCCGGTCTCGGCGAACGCGATCGCGTAGTCCATCGTGTTGCGCTCGCGCACTTCGCCGATCAGGATCACGTCCGGCGCCTGGCGCATCGAATTGCGCAGCGCGATGTCCCAGTTGTCGGTGTCGACGCCGACCTCGCGCTGCGTGACGATGCAGTTCCTGTGGTCGTGGACGAACTCGATCGGATCCTCGATCGTGATGATGTGGCCGTAGCTGTTCTCGTTGCGGTAGCCGAGCAGCGACGCCATCGACGTCGACTTACCCGCGCCGGTCGCGCCCACGAACATCATGATGCCGCGCTTGCTCATGATGATGTCTTTCAGCACCGGCGGCAGCCCCAGCTCGTCGAACTTCGGAATATCGGCGGTGATCGTCCGCAGCACCATGCCGACGCGGCCTTGCTGGACGAATGCGTTGACCCGGAAGCGCCCCACGCCGGGTGGGCTGATCGCGAAGTTGCACTCCTTCGACGACTCGAATTCCGCCGCCTGCTTGTCGTTCATCACGCTTCGGACGAGCTCGATCGTGTGTTGCGGCGAAAGCGTCGTCTTCGACACCGGCGTGATCTTGCCGTCGACCTTGATCGCCGGCGGAAATGCCGCGGTGACGAAAAGGTCGGAGCCCTTTTCCTTGACGAGCAGCTCGAGGAGTTCGTGAATGAAGCGGGTGGCGTGTTCTTTTTCCATGGCTACCTCCGGGTCCGGGGCCGGGTTACGCGCATCAGGCGGCGCCGAACATTTCCTTGCTCACGGCGCGCATCCGCGCGTCAGACGCCGATATGACATTGCGGCGTACGAGATCGATCAGGCATTGATCGAGGGTCTGCATGCCCAGCGACTGGCCGGTCTGGATCGACGAGTACATCTGCGCCACCTTGTTCTCGCGGATCAGGTTGCGGATGGCGGGCGTGCCGATCATGATCTCGTGCGCGGCGATGCGCCCCTGACCGTCCTTGGTCTTGATGAGCGTCTGCGAGATGACGGCGACGAGCGACTCCGACAGCATCGCGCGCACCATGTCCTTTTCCGCCGCGGGGAACACATCGATGATGCGGTCGACCGTTTTCGCGGCGGAACTCGTATGCAGCGTCGCGAACACGAGGTGGCCCGTTTCCGCGGCGGTCATTGCGAGCCGGATCGTCTCGAGGTCGCGCATTTCGCCGACGAGGATGTAGTCCGGGTCCTCGCGGAGCGCGGCGCGGAGCGCGTTCGGGAACGACAGCGTGTGCGGCCCGAGCTCGCGCTGGTTGATCAGGCACTTCTTCGATTCGTGCACGAACTCGATCGGATCCTCGATCGTCAGGATGTGCCCGAACTCGTTCTCGTTCACGTGATTGACCATCGCCGCGAGCGTCGTCGACTTGCCGGAACCGGTCGGCCCGGTGACGAGGATCAGGCCGCGCGGACGATCGGTCAGGTCGGCGAAGACCTTGGGCGCATTGAGATCCTCGAGCGACAGCACCTTCGAGGGAATCGTGCGGAACGCGGCGGCCGCACCGCGCTGCTGGTTGTAGGCATTGACGCGGAACCGCGCGAGATTTGGCACCGCAAAGCTGAAGTCGCACTCGAGGAATTCCTCGTACATCTTCCGCTGCTGGTCGCTCATGATGTCGTACACCATCGCGTGCACGTCTTCATGCTCCATCGGCGGCAGGTTGATGCGCCGGATGTCGCCGTGGACGCGGATCAGCGGCGGCAGGCCGGACGACAGGTGCAGGTCCGAAGCCTTGTTCTTGACCGCAAACGCCAGAAGTTCGGTGATATCCATGGGTCAGCCCCGGATCCGGACGTCGCGAATCGCGCCGCGACATGCGTTTTTGAAAGAGGACGCCGAGAATGTACGGGCGGCATTTGCTGCGACGCTGCGACGGCTACGACGCTGCATGACGCAACTCCCGGTATTTTCGATCGTTTTCATGGTATCAAAACGCGTTGTCGGTCAATGGATTGATGCTCAAACGGACTGTAGTATGCAATACATGTGCCAAATTTCGATGTTCTAATGCCGGGTCGATTATGGGACCGTACGAGAAAGCGTGGCAAGCCACGCGCCAGCGCATCGAGGCTGCGACGCGCGCAGCAGGACGTCCGGACGGCTCGGTTCGGCTGCTGGCCGTTTCCAAGGCGTTCCCGGCCGAGGCCGTTCGGCTGGTGCATGCATTGGGCCAGCGCGCCTTCGGCGAGAATCGTGTTCAGGAGGCCGTCGACAAGCGTGACGCGCTTTCGGACCTGACGAACGTTACGTGGCACCTGATCGGGGCGTTGCAGGGTAACAAGGCACGCATTGCGGCGGCGACGTTCGACGCCGTAGAGACGATCGATCGTCCGCGGATCGCACAGCGCCTCTCGGGCATGCGCGCACCCACCCAGCCCCCGCTCGACGTGCTGGTGCAGGTGAACGTCAGCGGCGAGGCCACCAAAAGCGGCGTCGGCCCATCGGCGTCACTCGATCTTGCGCGGTACGTCGCAACACTGCCGAATTTGCGCCTGCGCGGCATCATGGGCATACCCGAGCCGACGGGAGACGTCGAACGGCTGCGGGCGCAATTTCGCGCACTTCGGGCGTGCTACGACGCCTGTCGCGACGCGGGGCTTGCCGTCGACATGCTGTCCATGGGCATGTCGGCCGATATCGAGCTCGCGATCGCCGAGGGCGCAACGGAGGTTCGCGTGGGAAGCGCCATTTTTGGCGAGCGCATGAAAGGGTCAACTTGAAAGCGACGTTCATTGGCGGTGGCAACATGGCTTCCGCGATCATCGGGGGACTCGTCGCGCGCGGCACGAACGCGTCCGACCTTCGCGTCGTCGAGCCTTCGGCTTCGCAGCGCGACCGGTTGGCCGCCCGCGTTGCCGGCATCGGTGCGCACCCGGCGATGATCGCGGCCGCTATCGATGGCGCGGACCTCGTCGTGCTCGCGGTCAAGCCGCAGCAGATGCGCGACGCCGCGCACGCGCTCGCGCCGCACGTCGGCGCGGTGCCATTGGTGCTGACCATTGCCGCCGGCGTGCGGTGTGACGACCTCGCGCGCTGGCTCGGAGGCTATCGGCGTATCGTGCGCGCGATGCCGAATACGCCGGCGCTTGTCGGTGCCGGCATCACCGCGCTGTATGCGATGCCCGAAGCGTGCGATGTTGCCGGATCGGCCGCACAGGTCCTCGAAGCGTGCGGCGAAATTCTCTGGTTCGAACGCGAGCGCGACCTCGATGCGGTGACGGCCGTGTCGGGAAGCGGTCCCGCGTACGTGTTCTATTTTCTCGAGGCGCTCGAGCAGGCCGCGATCGAGTTGGGACTCGCGCCCGCCGAGGCAAGGCGCCTTGCTTACGCGACGTTCGACGGCAGCGTGCGGCTTGCACGCGAAAGCGGCGACCCGCCGGCGACGTTGCGCGCGAACGTGACGTCGAAGGACGGCACGACTGCGCGCGCCGTAGCGGTGCTCGACGCCAAAAATGTGGGCAGCCACTTCATCGCGGCGGTGAAGGCGGCGGCCGCGCGCGCGGCCGAGCTCGGCGACGAGCATTCGAACGACTGACCGGATGCGGACGCCGGTATGCTGAATAACGCACTCGCTTATCTCATCGACGTCGTCTTCGGACTGTTCACCTACACGCTGCTGCTGCGCCTCGTCATGCAGATCATGCGTGCGCCATTTCGCAACCCGCTCGGCCAGGCGGTGATGGCGCTGACCGACTGGATCGTGAAGCCGCTGCGCAAGGGGCTGCCCGGCTTCGGCGGCATCGACTGGGCGTCGCTGCTGGCGGCGTTTCTCTTCCAGTTCGTCTGGCTGCTCGCGATCCAGCTGACGTTCGGACCGGGGTTCGCGCTGCTCGGCGCGGGCTTCGCGTTCCTGTTGCTCGCCACCGTCATTGCGCTTGTCAAGGCGCTGCTGTGGCTCGTCATCGTCGTCGTATTCGCACAGGCTATCCTGTCGTGGGTAGCACCTGACGGCCCGCTTGCCGGCGTGCTGAATGCGCTCACGTTTCCGGTGCTGCGCCCGGTGCGCCGCATAGTCCCGCCGATCGGCGGCACGCTCGATCTGTCGCCGCTCATCGTCATCGTGATCGCACAACTGCTGCTGATCACGCTCGTGCCGTGGCTGGAAAGCGGCGCGACGCGGCTATTCATCTGACTTGGGATCTATGCCGCGATAGCCGAAGCGGTGACGGCCTCGAGCGTGCCGATCAGTTTCTCGACCTTCTCGAACCCGAAGATCGCATCGGGCCCCGTGGGGGCAACGTCCGTGAACGGTGATTCGTAGAGCGCGGCCGGCAGCAGGACGCCGCGTTCGGTCAGGTGATCGACGATCAGGTTGACGAACTCGATCTGGTTGGCGCCGAGCGACTTGTCGCCGAGAAAATCCGCCAGTGCCGACTTGGCCGCTTCGCGGTCCATGCCGACCAGCGATCGCACGAAGAGTCCCAATCCCTGCGACTCCTGCTTGGCCCGCTCGATATCTTCGACATCGCCGACGCCACTTTCCGCAAGCATGCGCTCGAGCTCTACCAGGTCCGCGGGCGTCAGGGCCTTGTTCATGCGCAGCTTGTGGATAGCGATGTGATCCAGATGGTTGCGAAGAAAGGCTTGTGCCTTCGCGCGGAACTTCTCGAAATCGGTGCCGACGTGGAAGCCGGGTAGCTCGACGTTCACCTCATTGCCAAGCACGTCCTCGAAGTCCGTATAAACCGCGTTGCGCTGTTGCCGGTCGATGAACTGCACGAGGGCGCGGAGGCGCCGGCGAACGCGCTCGAGCATCGGAATGGTCACGTCCTCCCACCATTCGTCGCGCTGCACGTCCTCGATCAACTCCATCTGCGCGCGGACCATCGGGATCGTCGATTTCTCTTCCAGCAGGCCGGCGATCTGCTTCACGCGATCGCGCGATCGCTCGTATCCCGCTTCATCGCGAAGCACGCAAAGCTGCAGGCCGAGCAGCAGCAGGTCGAAGCGCTTCGCGTCTTCGTCCTCGGTGGGCAACTCGGAAGGCAGTCCGGCGATCTCGTGCGCGATTGCCGCGAGGGCTTCCGGCGCAAGCGTCGTCCACGCATCCGGCCTCGCATACTTTTCCACCGAGCGCCGATGCGGACGAACGACAAAGTTGTCGAGATTCATCGCCGCGACCTCGCGTTGCAGCAGATCGACCGTGACGCTTCGCACTTCGGCATCGGTTTCCGGATCCGCGTACGTGCCGATCGCGCGCTCGGAAAACGTCCGTTGTCCGCTCGCGTCGATGTGCTCGTCGAGCGCGCCGACGAGCGAAAGCCGGGCGACGAATCTTCGTTTGCTCACCGAATCCACAACGAGACCCTCCGTCGCCGCCGGGTTCTGGCCGAAGTATTCGAGGTTCT
Organism: Pseudomonadota bacterium; assembly: GCA_030854685.1. Classification (GTDB taxonomy): domain Bacteria; phylum Pseudomonadota; class Gammaproteobacteria; order Burkholderiales; family Casimicrobiaceae; genus VBCG01. The sequence goes on from JALYSS010000250.1 coordinate 5,846, forward strand.
GGCAATAGTCGAAGAGGTAGAAGAAGCGCTTGTCGCGACCGGGACCGAAGAGATCGGGACACAGACGCGTGCCGCGTCCGACCATTTGCCAGAACTTGGTCTTCGAGCGCACGAGCTTGAAGAAGACCAGGTTCACCACCTCCGGCACGTCGATGCCCGTATCGAGCATGTCGACGGAGATCGCGATGTGCGGGGCCTTGTCCTTTTGCGAGAACGCGTTGATCAGACTTTGCGCGTACTCGGTCTTGAAGGTAATGGCGCGGGCGAACTCGCCCTTCCAATGCGGGTAGTTGACGTCGAAGCGTTCCGCGATGAAGTCGGCGTGTGCCTGGTTCTTCGCGAAGACGATCGTCTTGCCGAGGCGGTCGCCGCCAGCCACCGTCGCGCCTCGCGTCATCAGATGCGCGAGCACCTTGTCGACCGTGTCCTTGTTGAACAGCCACGCGTTGACCGCCGCCGCCTCGACCTGTTTGGGCACGTTGCCATCGTCATCCCATTCGAGCGCGTCCCACTCGTCCTTCTCGTCCTCGGAAAGCTCGTCGTACTTGATACCCTCGCGCTGGAACCGCAGGGGCGCGGCAATCGCGTTCGGCGGCACCAGGAAGCCGTCGCGGATCGCCTCGTCGAGCGAGTAGGCGTCCGTCGGCACGCCATTCTCGATTTCGAACAGGCGATATGTGTTGCGGTCCACGTCATCCTTTGGAGTGGCCGTAAGCCCAACGAGCAGCGAGTCGAAGTAATCGAAGATCGCCCGGTACTTCTGGAACACCGAGCGGTGCGCCTCGTCGATGATGATCAGGTCGAAGTGTCCCGCTCCGAACCGACGCTGCCCGTCGCGGGTTTCGTCGATGAGTCCCATCATCGTCGGATAGGTCGACACGAACACCCGGCCCTCGGCGTCCTTGTCGGTGACGAGATTCACCGGCGGCGCATCCGGAAGGTGGCGCTTGAATGCGTTGACCGCCTGGTTCACGAGCGCCACGCGGTCCGCGAGAAACAGCACGCGCTTCGCCCAGTTGCAGCGCATCAGGAGATCGCACAAGGCGATGACCGTGCGCGTCTTGCCTGCGCCCGTGGCCATCACCAGCAGCGCTTTCCGCTCGCGATCGCGTTCGAACGCTTCGGCGACGCGGCGGATCGCGCGCTTCTGGTAATGACGCTCGACGATCGCGCCGTCGATCGTCGCACCCGCGAGCGTCCTCCGCGTGGTGCGGCGCTGTACGAGCAACTCCAGCTCGGCTTTCTTGTAAAAACCTTGCACCTGTCGCGGCGGACGGTTCGCGTCGTCCCAGATCCAGTGCTCGTATCCGTTCGAGTAGAAGATCACCGGCCGCTGGCCGAACTGCCGTTCCAGGCAATCGGCGTAGAGCTTCGCCTGCTGCTGGCCGACGCGCGCGTCGCGGCGTGTCCGCTTCGCTTCGACGAGGGCGAGCGGCTTGCCGTCGTCGCCCCACAGCACGTAGTCGACGAACCCTTTGCCCTGGTTGTTGGGCATTCCGGCGACCTCGAACTCGCGGTCACGCGGCTGATCGAGAGGCCATCCGGCTTCCTTCAGCAGGAGGTCGATGAAGTAGTCGCGGGTCTCGGACTCGGAATAATCGTGCGTATCCGGCTGCGCCGCGGCCGCCTGCTTCGCCTTCGCCACTTCATCGCGAAGTTGGATGAGCTCCGCGTCGAGCGCGCTCCTGTCGGCGAGCAGGGTGGCGAGTTTCTCGTCCCGCTCGCGCAGGCTCGACTCGAGTTGCGCGAGCTGTTCCGCCGTCTGCTGCGGACCTGTCGTCGGTTTCGGTAGTGCGTTCGGGTCGAAGGCGAGGCCGGGTGCCGGCCGTCCGCTGCGGCCGTACGTGCGCGCGAGCCAGTAGCAGACGTGAAACAATTCGCGCACGGCGACGAGTGCATCGTTATCCGGAATCGGACGGTGGCTATGAACGGCGCGATTGCCGAGCGTGACGATCACGCGTGCCTTGTTGAAGATCGCTTCGCCGGTCGCCTGCTTGAACGTCGGCTCGTGGATGAGTGCGGAAAGATTGTCCTGATACGGAACCTTGAGCCCAGGGTCGTGCTTGAAGAGCCACCGGACGGCGAGCTCCAGCGCGCGGCGCGCGTAGAAACAGGCGGTGCGCGGGTCGGCGGACAAGGAAGCCTCGGCGCGGCTCGACGCATCGAGCACGCCCGGCCATTCCTGCGCGAGGAACGCAAACTGCGTCATCGACGACGCTTCCCGTCAGGCAACGCCATGCCTTCGTTCAGGATGTCGATATAACGTGCGTAACTGAAAATCCGCCCGCGCTGTTTACGCGTCAATTCGGCAACGACACCGAGAGCCTCGAGATGAGCCAGTGACTTGTTGACCGTTGCCGGCGCGAGGCCGGTAACCGACGTCAGCGACGCGGCGGTGGCGATCGGCTGGCGTTGCAGCGCGCGATGGATCGCCAGCGCCGAAGCGGCGGCGCGCCCCAGGCCTTCGATGCGCCGACTGTCGGCGGAGGCGAGCGCCAGCAATCGCGTGGCGGACGTTGCGGCCTGTGTTGCGGCGGCCAGCACGGCATCGGCGAAGAATTCGAGCCACGTTTCCCACTCGCCGGACAGGCGCACCCGATTGAGCAGTTCGTAGTAGGTCTGCCGATGCTCCTTGAAGTGGAGACTCACGTAGAGGAGCGGCTCGCGCAGCAAGCCGTCGTGGGCGAGCTGCAGTGCGATCAGCAGGCGGCCGACCCGCCCGTTGCCGTCGAGAAAGGGATGGATCGTCTCGAACTGCACGTGCGCGAGCGCTGCCTTGACCAGCGACGACGTTGCTTCGGGCTGGTCATGCAGGAAGCGCTCGAAGTGCTTCAGGCATTCGGCAAGCTCGTTCGCCGGCGGCGGGACGAATACGGCGTTCCCGGGCCTTGTCCCGCCGATCCAGACCTGGCTGTGCCGGAATTCGCCGGGTGTAGCGTGCGACCCGCGGCCGCGGCCCAGCAGTACCTCGTGCACTTCGCGCAAGAGGCGCAGCGAAAGCGGAAATCCTCCACGCAGCCGCGTGATGCCGTGTTCGAGCGCCTTGACGTAGCGGCTGACCTCGCGCGCGTCCTCCACCGGCACGCCGGGTTGCTCGTGGATCTCGAAGAGCATCAGGTCCGCCAGCGACGACTGCGTGCCTTCGATCATCGACGACAGCACCGCCTCCTTGCGCACGAAGGCGTAAAGGAGGAGCGCCGCGTTCGGGAGCAGGTCGGTCAGCGCGTCCAGCCTGCCGAGGGCGAGCAGCGCCGCGTCGAACCGGGCGCGCAGCGCCGGGGTCCAGTCGATGGGCGGTCGCGGCGGCAAGGGCGCGGGGACGAAGGCCTTGAAGGCTTCTCCGGCAGTAGTCACGCGGACGTAACGGCCCTGCAACGAGCGCTTCATCGGCGGCGAACCTGAAATAGCGGTCGACGCTATTTTAGGATAATCGGCTTTCGTAAAACAAGAGGGTGAGTCAAATACAGCTTCGCGCCTGTCGAGGAAGCGCGGGAGGGGCACGGCTACAGCTCGCCTCGGAAGGCGCGGTACTGCAGCGATGCAAAAAGGCCGTCCAGTTGGACGAGTGACGTTTCGTGCACGACTCTCAAGGCTTGCGCGGCCAAAATCCTGCGAAGAAAATCGTGCTGAAGATCAACAGGTGGAAGAATTACGCGGAGTTCCTTCAGCAGACCCGCGTTCAGAACTCCCATTGTGCCCCCGTGGGACATGCGCCCGAACTCAGACTGAATAGTCGACAGGGCAAGCAAGGCAGCCAAGAAATATGGCGTTATCAATTTTCGGTTTGGTGTGATCTTTAACAATCTGGGATTGATGATCCCTTCTTCAATTCCGCGCGGTACGACCAATATCTTTCCGAAAGAACCCACCAAGCTGATCAACACATCCCCTTCTGCTACTGCACAAGTCTTTAGCTGCCGGTATTTCTTCTCGCCGATGTAGTAATTACCCACGTCGAATCTTCCGGCGATAAGCTGCTCCTGTCCATATACGCGATAACCCTTGTCGGTGTAGTGCTCCTTCTTCAGCGAAGAGCCGAATGGGCCAGCCTTTACGCCGTACTCACCGTAGACCACCTGGGACATATCAGCCTGCGGCCATTGCTTCGGATTCGTGACGGGATCGCCGAACATGTCGAGGAAGATGGATTGCGTGAGCGTGTCAAGTTGAGCGAGCCCCGCGCAGCGCTTGGCGCGCAACGCGTCCGCTTTGTCGAGGGTCTCTGCAATCCGCCGCTGTTCAGAAATGGGAGGCAGCGGAATTTTGAGTTCCGCAAGTGTCCGGGGACTCATGCGTGGGAGATTAACGCCGGTAGCACGAGAGTTCGCGAATGCGACCATGTGTGGCGTCAGGAGATACCAGGCGAGATACCCCCGGTCGAGCCTCGGACCGGGCAGCACCGGCAAGATGTCGGTGCTGCAGATACCGGCAAAGGTTGGTCGAGCGATTTTAGCGAGGTACGGACGCAACTTTCCATAAAGCAAGTGTTTTGACGTGAATGCAAA
>JALYSS010000251.1 GCA_030854685.1 Pseudomonadota bacterium
GTTCCAGACCTTCTCGAAGAAGGCCCGCACCTTCGGATCGGTGACGACCTGGTAGTCGGGGTACATCATCGGGATCAGCCCCGAATCCGATGCGCCCTGTACATTATTCTGGCCGCGGATCGGGTGCAATCCGGTGCCGGGGCGTCCGAGCTGACCGGTCATCAGCGACAGCGCGATCAGGCAGCGAGCGTTGTCGGTGCCGTTGGCGTGCTGAGAAATGCCCATGCCCCAGATGATCATCGACGCCTTCGATGTCGCATAGAGACGTGCGATATAGCGGATCGTTTCGGCGTCGATGCCGCAGATCGGCGCCATTGCATCGGGGCTGTAGCCCTCGACATTGCGCCGCAGGTCGTCGTAGCCGCTGGTGCGGTCGGTGATGAACGCCGTGTCGACCAACCCTTCGGTCACGATCACGTTCATCATCGCATTGAGCAGCGCGACGTCTGTGCCCGGCTTGAACTGCACGAAGCGATGCACATGGCGCACCAGGTCGGAGGCGCGCGGATCGCAGAGGATGAACTTGACGCCGGCTTTCGCTGCGTTCTTCATCCAGGTCGCGGCAACCGGATGGTTCTCGGTCGGGCGCGCGCCGATGATCATCACGACTTCGGCGTTCGTCACGTCTATTACCGGATTCGAAACCGCCCCCGAACCGATACCATCCAGCAACGCGAAAACCGACGACGCATGACACAGCCGCGTGCAGTGGTCGACGTTGTTGCTGCCGAAACCGGTTCGAACGAGCTTTTGTACCAGGTACGCTTCTTCGTTGCTGCCTTTGGCACAACCGAAGCCTGCCAGCGCCTTCTTGCCATATTTGTCGCGGATCTGGCGCAACCCGCCGGCGGCGGCTGCCAGCGCTTCGTCCCAGCTCGCCTCGCGGAACACGTCCATGACATGCGCCGGATCCATCGTGAAGTCGCCGCGCTTGGGCGTATCGGCGCGCCGAATCAGCGGCTTGGTGAGGCGCTGCGGGTGGTGCGCGTAGTCGAAGCCGTAGCGGCCCTTGACGCACAGCCGGCTCTCGTTGGCCGGGCCATTGCGCCCGCTGACGTAGAGGATCTGGTTGTCCTTGACGTGATAGGTGAGCAGGCAGCCGACGCCGCAGTACGGGCACACCGACTTGACCTCCTTGTCGGGCGCCAGCAGACCCCCCTCGCGCGACAGTCCGAGCGCCCCGGTCGGGCAGGCCTGAACGCATTCGCCACAGCCGACACAGGTCGACAGGCCCATCGGGTCGTCCATGTCGAAGACGATCTTCTCGTGCTCGCCCCGGAAGGCCAACCCGATGACATCGTTGACCTGCACGTCACGGCAGGCGCGCACGCAGCGCGTGCACTGGATGCAAGCATCGAGGTTGACGGCGATCGCCGGGTGCGAGAAGTCGGGCGCCCAGCCGGTGCGTGCCGGGAAGCGCGGCTTGCCGACCTTCATCACGCGGACCCAGTCGTCGAGCTCGTTGTCGCGCCTGAACTTGGTTTCGGGCATGTCGGCAAGCAACAGCTCGAGCACCAGTTTTTGCGACTTCAGCGCGCGCTCGCTGTTGCTGGCGACTTTCATGCCCGCGATCGGCGTGCGGCAGCACGAGGGCGCGAGCACGCGCTCGCCGGCGATCTCGACCATGCACGATCGGCAGTTGCCGACCGCGCCCATGCCGACCTGCTCCTTGAAGCACAGATGCGGGATCTCGAAGCCTTCGCGCTTGGCGATCTGCAACAGCGTCTCGGAGGCCGAGCCCGTCACCTCGCGGCCATTCAGTTCGAAAGTGACGAGCGGCCCATCGAGTTGGGCGGCTTCATTGCGGGTGATCGCATTCATCGGAATTCCTTTGTCTCGCCGGTTGCTGGGTGCCCTTGCGCTCAGGCCAGCTCGTGGGGAAAGTACTTGACGACGCAGTCGACCGGGTTCGGCGCAGCCTGTCCGAGACCGCAGATCGATGCATCGCGCATCACGATCGACAGGTCTTCGAGCAGCGGCAGGTCCCATTTGGCGTGCGCGATCAGCATCGAGGCCTTCGCGGTGCCGTTGCGGCACGGCGTGCATTGGCCGCACGACTCGTCCTTGAAAAAGCGCATCATGTTGCGTGCTGCGTCCATCGCGGTGTCGTGGTCGGAGAGCACCATGATCGCACCCGAACCGATAAAGCAATCGTACGGCTGCAGCGTGTCGAAATCGAGCGGGATCGTGTTCATCGACGCCGGCAGGATTCCGCCCGAGGCGCCACCGGGAAGATAGGCGTAGAAGGTGTGGCCGGGCAGCATGCCACCGCAGTATTCATCGATCAGTTCCTGGATCGTGATTCCCGCGGGGGCCAGCTTGACGCCGGGATTCTGCACTCGCCCCGAAACCGAAAACGAACGCAGGCCCTTGCGGCCGTTGCGGCCGTGCGAAGCGAACCAGCCGCCGCCGTTCTCGAGCAGCTCGCGCACCCAGTACAACGTCTCGAAGTTGTGTTCGAGCGTCGGTCGGCCGAACAGTCCGATCTGCGCGACGTACGGCGGGCGCAGCCGTGGCATGCCGCGCTTGCCTTCGATCGATTCGATCATCGCGGACTCTTCGCCGCAGATGTAGGCACCCGCGCCACGGCGCAGGATGATCTCGGGCATGCCGGCGACCGGAGGATCGATCTTCAGCTTGGCCAGCTCGGCAGCCAACATCGCCCGACAGCCGTGGTATTCATCGCGCAGATAGATGTAGATCGTGTCGATACCAACCGCCCACGCGGCGATCAGCATGCCTTCGATGAAGCGGTGCGGATCGCGTTCGAGCAGCACCCGGTCCTTGAAAGTACCGGGCTCGCCCTCGTCGATGTTCACCGCCATCAATCGTGGGCCCGGCTCGGCACGAACGATGCGCCACTTGCGACCGGCCGGGAAGCCCGCGCCGCCGAGGCCGCGCAGACCCGAATCCTCCAACGTCTTGATGATTGACTCGACGTCGCGCTCACCAGCAGTGAACGGCTGCAGCAACGCATACCCGCCCTGCGCCTTGTACGCGTCGTAATCGATGAAGCCTTCCGGAATGTGCCGCGTCGCGCCGGCCTGAACCCGCTCGACCACCGTGTCACACGTTGCATTGGCGATCGGGTTCTGGCCGACCACGACGACCGGCGCCTGCTCGCAGCGACCGACGCACGGCGCTGCAATAACGCGCACTTCGGTGCCGAGCAACGCCGGCAGCCTCTCGAGCAGCTCACGCGCTCCCGCCATCTCGCACGACAGACTGTCGCAGACGCGCACCGTCAGCCGCGCCGGCGCCGCCTGGCCCTCCTTTACCACATCGAAGTGGTGGTAGAAGCTCGCGACTTCGTAGACCTCCGTCTGCGCCATGCGCATTTCCTGCGCCAGCGCCGCCAGGTGCGCCGACGAGAGGTGGCCGAAACTGTCCTGCAGCTTGTGCAGATGCTCGATCAGCAAATCGCGGCGCCGCGGCTCGTCTCCGAGCAACTGCTGCACTTCCCGCAGCGCAATTGCATCGACTTGCCGGCCCTTCGGCGCCTCGCGTTTCCTTTGCCTCGATGCCTGCCATACCTCCTCGGCAGCAACCGGTTCGGCTCGTTGATTCATGGGTGCTCTCCTCCCTCAGTCAGAGGCACGAGCGGCTCGCTTACAGCAAACCGGCACCTCGCGCCCATTGGTATTTGGCAGCCAGCACGGCAACCGAGATTTCGGTCGTGTACGCATACGATGGAATGCCGCGCTCATACAGGTACTGAGCTGCTTCTTCCACTTCAACGTCTCCGGCCAACGATACGACAATCGGCTTCTCGATGCCCTTGGCGCGCATTTCATCCCGCGCTTCGACGAGGATCTTCGCGAAGACCATCGGCGGCGTGACGATCGTATGCCAGAAGCTGAGCACCAGCGCATGAATGCGCTCGTCCGACAGACCCAGCAGCACGGTGTTCTTGTAGGTCTGCGGCGGCTCGCCACCGGCGCGACGATGTCGTTCATGGCCCCACTTCTTGCAGCGGCCAATGAACCGAACGACAAATGAACACCAAGCTGGTCGGCAGTATCGAGGCGATTACTCGCTCGCGGCTGGCGACGACACGCGTCGATTCACCGCTGGTCGGCCTGCGTCTCAACGTCGCAGCAATGAGCGTGCGCGCGCGCAGACGTTGTCGACGGTGAATCCGTATTCACGCATCACGACCTCGCCGGGTGCCGAGGCGCCGAAGCGATCGACGCCGAGCACATCGCCCGCGTCACCGACATAGCGGTGCCAACCCTGAG
>JALYSS010000260.1 GCA_030854685.1 Pseudomonadota bacterium
TGGCGGACACCGTCAATCCGATGTGGCTGCTGCGCACGCTGCCGAACAACGTGCTGTGCCACGTCGGCATTCGCAATCGCCTGAAGGGGGCCAACGCCTGCATCACCAACCACAGCGTCGGCGGCACCCTCGCGGTGATCGAGGCGACCGAAGCGCTGCGCAACGGCGAAGCCGATCGCGCACTGGCCATCGGGCACGAAACGCCGATCGAGCCGCAGAACGTCCTCTATTACCACCAATGCGGATTGCTGTCGCGCGACGTATTGCGCCCGTTCGACGCCCGCCGCAGCGGCAGCGTGTTCGGCGAAGGCGCGGGTGCGCTCGCGCTCGAAACCGAAGCGTCCGCGAAAGCGCGCAACGCGCCGATCATCGGTGAAGTGCTGGGCGGCGGCTACGTCAGCGAAGCGTCCGGGCTGCTGGCGATTCGCGACGACGGCGACGGCGTCGCGCGCGCGATCGAAGCGGCGCTGGCGGACGCGCACATCGGTCCGGACGACGTCGGCATGATCGTCGCGCACGGCAACGGGACGGCGCAGTCCGATGCGTCGGAAGCAGCGGCCTTGCGGCACGTCTTCGGCGCGAACTGTCCGCCGGTAACCGCCTTCAAGTGGGCGATCGGGCACCTGATCGCCGCCGCGGGAATCATCGAAGCGACCATTGCGCTCGCCGCGTTGCACGCGAGGACCGTTCCGGGAATCGCTACGCTCGACGAGCCGGACGCGGCATGCGCAGACCTCCCGGTTTCGCGCACGGCGCAAACGCCGCGCAGCGACGTCGCCTTGCTGCTGTGCCGCGGTTTCGCCGCCACCGATGCGGCGCTCCTCGTTCGCGCGACGCGCGCGTGACCGCGGCCGCGGTCCCGACGGCGTCGGGAGCGCCGGTCCGCTGCGGCATCGACACGGTCGAGATCGCACGGATCGAGCGGTTGCTCGAGCAAACACCGGCACCCGAACTCGCCAAGCTCTTTTCCGCGCAGGAACTGGCGGACAGCGGCAACGGTCCGGGTCGCAGTGCGAGCCTCGCCGCCCGCTATGCGGCGAAGGAAGCGTGCGTCAAGTTGTTCCCGAGGGAACTCGCGGCCGGGCGAATCGAGCCGGCGGATTTCTCGGTTGCGCGCGACGGCTATGGTGCGCCGCAAGTCGTCGTCAGCGCAAATGCCCGTGCGATCCTCGATCGGGCGCGAGTCACCGGCATTGCCCTCTCGCTGACGCACGACCGTACGAGCGCGTCCGCGGTGGCGCTGGCGCTGCAGAAGGAGACGCCGATTCCGTGGTCGGGCCAGGTTTTTTTCCACCTGCTGCCGTTTCGGCGCCACGTCGTCGTCGAGAACCTGCGCCGCGTATTCGGGGCCGCCGTGCCGGCCGCTGAAATTGAACGGCTGGCCAAGGCGCATTACGCGCACCTGTGGCAACTCGTCGTCGAGTTCTTCCGCTTTCGCTGGCTATCGGCAGCGCGCAAACGCGCATTGGTACGTGTCGAGAATCTTGACATCTTCGTGGACGCCTTCCGGCGCGGCGGTGGCGTTCTCCTGCTGACCGGTCATTTCGGCAACTGGGAGGTCGCGACAGTCGCCGGCATCCAGAAATATCCCGAAGTCCGCGGCCGGTTCCATTTCCTGCGCCGGCCGATCAAGCCGCGCTGGCTCGACGCGCTCGTCACGCGCCGGTTCAACGCATCCGGTATCGGCGTGATCGGCAAGCGCGGCTCGCTCGACCGGATCGTCTCCCTCCTCGAACGCGGCGACGTGGTGGTGTTTCCGTTCGACCAGTACGCGGGCGGCGCCGACGGCATCGACGTCGAGTTCTTCGGCGAACCGGCCGGGACGTTCAAAAGTCTCGCGGTGATCGCGCTCGCCACCGGGGCGCCGGTGCTGCCCGCCGCCTGCTGGCGTGAAGAGGGCGGAACGCACGTTCTGCAGTTCGAGGAGCCGGTCGCGGCCGTCGACGTCGCGAACGTCAACGAGTCGATCGTGAGGACGACGCGTGCCTACAATGCGGCCCTCGAACGGCTCGTCGTTCGCCATCCCGAGCAATGGTGGTGGGTCCATCGGCGGTGGAAGCGCGCCAACCGCAAGCCGCGCACGACGCGCTCGAGTGGCTGACTCTCGGCGGTGTGTTATACCTCGTGTTCCGTCGACCTCTCGCGTTCCAAGGAGCCATTCATGTCCATGTCGCTCTACCAGGTGACCGTACCCGTGTTCGTCAAGACGCTCGCCAATCTGAAAGCGGTGCTCGAGAAAGCGAAGGCGCATGCGCTCGAGCGCAAGATCGAGGAAGCGGCCTTCATCAACGCCCGGCTGTATCCCGACATGCTTCCGCTGCCCCGCCAGGTGCAGATCGCCACCGACATCGCACGCGGCGCGGCCGCCCGGCTCGCCGGTGTCGAGCCGCCGGCGTACGAGGACAATGAAACGAGCTTCGACGACCTCGTGGCGCGCATCCAGCGCACCATCGACTACATGAAGGGGCTGGACGCGAAGCAGTTCGACGGCGCGGAAACGCGCGAAATCACGCGCCCGGTCCGCGGTGAGCCGCGCACCTTCACCGGCATCAACTACCTGCTGCAGTTCGCGACGCCGAACGTGTATTTTCATACGGCGACGGCGTACGACATCCTCCGGCATAACGGCGTGGCGCTGGGGAAGGCGGATTACCTTGGGGCGCTGGATTGAAAATTTTCGCCCGTTGGTGTCGATTAATTTTACACCCACCCACCGATTGATCTCGCGGCGTCGCAGGACTCAATAAAATCATATTCAAAATCCGCCGGTTACGATGTCGACCGACGAACGGTTCAGTTATTGCTCTCGCAATTGACTCTGTCGACACGACCGTACGCCGAAACCCTTGAGGAGGATGCT
>JALYSS010000262.1 GCA_030854685.1 Pseudomonadota bacterium
CGCGACCGCCACAGATGACGGCGAACCCCATCGCCGCGAGTCCGGCGCCGACCGCCTCCGCGGCCGCGAGTTGCGACGCGATTGCCTCGCGCGGCCCGATGACACCCACGGGCGCGCGGCGCGGGCATCCGCTTGCTTTTTGCAGCCACGTCGCGGCGCCGATGGCGTCGAGCGACTCGAAAGGTCCGGCAAGCTTCTCGCGCGCCGGATGCCACGTTCCGGTCGTGCAATCGTACTGCCGACCCCGCTTGTCGAGCAGCGAACCCGTGCCGCGATCGAGCCTAAAGGTGCTGCTCGTGTCGGCTGCCAAACCATTCTCCGGTGGCCATGATCGCGGAACACGCCGCGGTGATCAGCAGCGCCAATGCGGCCGCCGCAGGAAAATCCGAGCCCGTTTCCGAGATCAGGCTGTAGAGCTGCAGCGGCAGGATGCGCAGTTGCGTGCCCACCAGTGCCAGTGCGGTTCCATACGCGCCGAACACCACCGCAGCGACCAGGCAAAGCGCACTCGCGACCGGCGCGATGATCTGCGGCAGCATCACCTGGCGAAACGCCTGCGCACGCGTCGCACCCAGCGATTCCGCGGCGGCGAGCTGCGCGACATCGAAGTTCACCAATACCGGCAACAAGCCCATCACGACGCGCGGGATGAGGTAATACGACGAAGCAAACGCGAGCCCGACCGGCGTGAACAGCGCCTTGCCGATCGTCGCGGTATCGAAGCCGGCGTAGCCCAGGATCTGCGTCACGAAGCCGGCACGGCCGTAACCCAGGATGAATCCGTACGCGACGATGAGTCCGGAGAACGTCAGCGGCAGCGCGATCACGAACGACAGCAGCGTACGTCGTCCCTCGGACAGTCGCGACAGGTGCAACGCCACCGCGACGCCCGCCGCCGTCGACAGCGACGCCGCGACCACCGTCAGCAACAGGCTTCCGGCGAGCGACGGCCAGAACGTCGGCAGCGCGAACGCCCGGCCGAACGCCGCGAAGCCTTCGCCGAACGCGTCGAACGTGACGGCCACGAGCGGCAGCAGGAAGAACACCGCCAGCAACGCGACGGCCGGTGCCGCGAGTGCAAACGAGTTGCGCAGCCGCATGCGGTTATCGACGATCGCCTACTTCGATCCCGTCGCCGCGACCCACCCCTTGTCGATCTCGGACTTCTTCGCCGCCGCGGCCTTGACATCGAGCGGTCGCACCTGCGGCGCCGGCGGCAACTTGTCGGCGACGGCTTCGGGCAGCTTCACGCCGGGTACCGACGGCCGGACGAATCCCTGCGCGAATATTCCCTGCCCGAAGTCGGTCATGATCATGTTGAGCCAGAGTTTCCCCGCATCGGGGTGCGGCGCGTTCTTCACCAGGCTGATCGCGTAGGGGGCCGCCGCCGAGCCTTCCTTCGGAATCACCACCGCGACCGCATCGCCGAGGCCATCCGTGTACTTCGCCTTGAGGCCATCGTTCTCGTACGAAATCCAGATCGGAATCTCGCCCTTCACGAACTGCGCATACGGCGTGGTGCCGAGTACGCGCAGGACGTTGCCGGACTGGTGCAGCTTGCCGAGATAATCCAGGCCGGGTTGGATGTTGCTCATGTCGCCCCCGGCGCCGAAGTTGGCGGCGAACGTCATCACCTGTCCGACGCCGGTCGAGCGCGGATCGAGGTACACGATCGCGTTCTTGTACTCCGGTTTCAGCAGATCGGCCCACGATTGCGGCACATTCTTGACGAGCTTCGTGTTGACCACGAAGGCGATCGTCAATGTATGGATGGTGAACCACTTGCCGTCCGGGTCGCGGAATACCGCCGGCAGCTTGTCGAAGTTGACCGGCTTGAAAGGTGCGACCACGTCCTTGCTTACCGCATCGATCGCCGAAGCGGCGAAGTAGTACGCAGTGTCGGCCTGCGGGCGGTTGCGCGCCTTGTCAAGCGCGACCACCGTCGCTCCGGAACCGATGTCGTTGAACACGATCTCGACCTCCGGATAGCGCTTCTTGAACGCGGCAAATTCCGCGGCCCAGTTCGCCCACGTCGGGCCGGTGTCGAAACTCACGACCAGGCCTTCCTTCTTCGCGGCTTCATAGAGGACCTTCTCCCCCGGATACAGCTCGGGCGAATCGAGCACCGTCTGCGCCAGCGCGCTGGTGGCGAGCAGCGTTGCAACGACTATCGGAAACCAGCGGATAAACGCTTTCATCAGCGACTCCTCTACGGGGTGGGCAGAAATTGCACCGCTTCACGCGGCACGCGAACGTGCGTGACGGGACCGTGCTCCGCGGTCTCGATCTTGAGTTCGCCGCCGCCGGCGGTCAACTCGATATGCCGCGACGCGCCGAAAAAATGCTCGCGCAACAGTTGGACCGGCAGGACGTTGTCGATGCCGGCAGCGGGGTTGCTGCAGGGCAGGATGCGTTCGGGTCGAATCAGCACCTGCGCCGTAGCACCGATCGGGACGTCGTGAGCGAGGGTCGCCAGTGCGCCGATCGGCGTGCGTACGCTGTCGGACGCGGTAACCGTGGCGGCGAGAAGGTTTGCGCGGCCGAGAAAGGTTGCGACAAACGCATTCGCTGGCCGATCGTAGATTTCCTTCGGTGCAGCGACCTGCAGCAGTCGACCGTCGCGCAACACGGCAATGCGATCGGCCAGCGACAGCGCTTCGTCCTGGTCGTGCGTGATGAGCAGCGACGCGATATGCTGCGTCTTCTGGATGCGCCGGATCTCGTCGCGCATCGTGAGTCGCGTGGCGGCATCGAGCGCCGACAGCGGTTCATCGAGCAGCAGCGCCCGCGGTTCGAAGACCAGCGCACGCGCGAGCGCCACGCGCTGCTGTTGACCCCCGGAAAGCTGCGCCGGAAGGCGGTCCGCAAGACCCGCGAGGCCGACCAGCTCCAGCATCTCCCCGGCGCGCCGGCGCCGCTCCGTCAGCGCGACGCCGCGCACGCGCAGCGGATACGCGACGTTTTCCCGGATGCGCATGTGCGGGAACAGCGCGTAGGACTGGAAGACGACGCCGCACTCGCGCGCGCGCACGCCGGCGGTCGTCATGTCATCACCGCCTAATTGCACGGTCCCCGACTGCAAACGCAGGAAGCCGGCAATGAGTCGCAGCAGCGTCGTCTTGCCGCAGCCGCTCGGGCCGATGCAGACCATCAGCTCACCGGGCGCGATGTCGAGCGAGACATCGAAGATACCGGCGCGCGTGCCGGGATAGGCGAATGTCGCATTTCGAAGCGATACGCCGCCGCTCATGGATTGGCGGCCGCGACGCGCGTCGCACTTCCCGCGGTCAGCGCGCCGGCAACGGACGCCGTGAGCGCGAGTGCAAGCAGGATGACGGTCGCGGCGCAGGCGAAGCCGGTCGCGCCGTAGAACGCCTGCAGCAGCACCACGGGATAAGTGCGGTTGAGGAAGCCGGCGACCAGATTGGAGAACTGGAATTCGCCGATCGACAATGCCGCGACGACGATCAGTCCGGACAGGATCGAGTGCCTCAACGCCGGCACGACGATATGGATGAAGCGCTGCAGCGCCGTGCTTCCCAGCGATTCGGCGGCATCCTCGAGCGTGCGCAATCCGAGCCGCTGCATGTCGGCGACGATGGCCTGCAGAAAGTACGGCAGGCCGAGTACCGTGTGTCCGGCGACGAGCAGCCACACGCTGCCGAGCCACGGCAACGTATCCGACGAGAATGCGAGGATGAAGCCGAACGCCAGCACCAGCGCGGGAAGGGCGACCGGTAACTGGTAGAGCACGCGCGCCGCCGCTCGCACCCGCGGGCTTTGCGCGCGAAACACCGCGTAACCGAGCGGCAGGCCCAGTGCGACACAGGCGACGCAAACCGTCACGGCGACGAACAGGCTGGTGGCGAATGCGCGCCGGAAGCTCGGGTCGGTGGCGACTTCGCGATACCACTTGAGCGTCGCGCCGGTCGGCAGCAGCGTATTGAGCCAGAGATCGCCGAACGATCCGATCAGCAGCAAGCAGATCGGAATCGCGAGATACACGAGATACGCGGCGCTCACCCACCGGGGAATCATTATCGCGGCAATGCGGGACGGAGGCGCGCAGCTTATCAAACGGGGCCACGCCTGCGGCGCGCGCTATACTCCGGCGCCCTCCGCGCGACGCTCAACCTTCGATCGACCACCGGCTTCATCGTGAACCGCGCCAACCGATTCCTCGAACGCCTCGGACCCGGTCTCATCACCGGGGCGGCCGACGACGACCCGAGCGGTATCGCGACGTATTCGCAGGCCGGGGCGCAGTTCGGCCTCGCGATGCTGTGGAGCGTGTTCCTCACCACGCCGCTGATGGTCGGCATCCAGGTGGTGAGCGCGCGCATCGGGCGCGTCACCGGGCACGGCATTGCACGCAACCTGCGCGATCATTATCCGCGGCCGTTGCTGTGGTTCGTCGTCTGCTCGCTGCTCGTCGCCAACACGATCAACGTCGCCGCCGACATCGGTGCGATGGGCGAGGCGCTGAAGCTCGTCGTCGGCGGTCCCTCGCAGGCGTACGACGTGCTGTTCGGCGTCGTGGGGGTGCTCATGCAGTTGTTCATTCCGTATCGCTACCTGGCGCCGATACTCAAGTGGCTGACGCTGTCGCTGTTCGCCTACGTCGCTGTGCTGTTCGCCGTCGACATTCCATGGACCAAGTTGGTCGTCGCCACGCTCATCCCGCCGCTCGAGCTGACGCGCGAGTACCTGATGCTGCTGGTGGCGGTGCTCGGCACGACGATCAGCCCGTACCTCTTCTTCTGGCAGGCGTCGCAGGAGGTCGAGGAGCAGCGCGGCACGGCCGGAGACGAGCCGCTGCGCGACTCCTCCAAGGGCGCGCTCTCCCACCTGCGGCGGATCAAGATCGACACGTGGCTCGGCATGGCGTTCTCCAACGCGATCGCGTTTTCGATCATGCTGACGACCGCGGTCACGCTGCACAACGCGGGTGTCACCGATATCGCGACGTCGGCGCAGGCGGCCGAGGCATTGAAGCCCATTGCCGGCCAATTCGCGTTCCTGCTGTTTGCGGCCGGAATCATCGGCACCGGATTACTCGCCGTTCCCGTGCTCGCGGGCTCCGCCGCTTATGCCGTCGCCGAAGCGATGCACTGGCCGATCGGACTCAGCCTCGAGCCGATGAAGGCCAAGGGCTTTTACGCCATCATCACGCTCGCGACGGTGATCGGAATCGGCATCGACCTCGCACCCGTCGACCCGATCAAGGCGCTCCTGTGGTCGGCCATGCTGAACGGCGTCGTCGCCGTGCCGATCATGGCGGTGATGATGCGCATGGCCGTGCGCCCCGACATCATGGGCACGTTCACGATTACGCCGAAGCTGCAACGGCTCGGCTGGTTCGCGACGGCGGTAATGGCGATTGCAGTGGTAGCGATGCTGGTGTCGATGGTGGTCTAGACGCCCGCGCGCGCGATCTCGATGCCTGTTCCCACGGCGCGACGATGAGGTTACAATATGACCAACATTGTGACCAACTGGAGCGACCCGCATGACCGCGATCAATCTGGCGGAAGCCAAGGCTCACCTGAGTGAGCTCGTCAGCAGGGCCGAGAGCGGCCAGGAGACCATCATCCTGCGTCGCGGCCGGGCCGTGGCGAAGCTCGTACCCATTGCGGCGCCGAGGAAAAGGTTACGTTCCCTGTCAGTATTTCGCGCCACGTTGCCCAAGGCACGGACGTCGAGCGCAGAGCTGATTCGCAAGCTGCGCGACGAAGACTATTGATGATGTACCTCGATACCAGCTTCATTGCGCCCCTGGTCATTGCGGAGTCGACCAGCGATGCCGTGGAGGCCGTCGTCCTGAAATTGAAGCGCGTCGAGCTGGCGACCAGCCTTTGGACGCAGGTCGAGCTCGCCAGTCTGGTGTCACGCAAGGTTCGGATGGGTGAGCTGTCGGCCACTGACGGCGATGCGGTACGCCGCGAATGCGAACGAATGTTTGGCGAATCGTTCGAGATGCTCGTGCCGACGTCGGCAGATTTCTCGGCGGCGACCAGGTTCCTCGAACTGCCGAAGACGACGTTGAGGGCCGGCGATGCCCTTCATCTGGGGATCGCGGCAAATCATGGCGCGAAGAAGATACTGACGCTTGACCGTGGATTCCTTGAAGGGGGAAGGCGGCTCAATCTGCCGGTGAGTCTCGGTATCCGATGAACTCGGCGGGCGCGCGGCGCCTACGCTAGCGCATCGTGCAGCACGCGAAACCCGAGCTCCGACAGCTCCTCGCGCACGCTCGCATCCTGCAGCAGCGCGCGAAACGCGCGCACGGGTGCGCGGGTCAATCGCGCCGTCGGCACGATGAAGTCGTACTGCTCTTCCTGCAGCGGGATGAAGCCCAGCCCGTATTGCCGGGCGACCGTGTCGATCGCCACGCCCCAGTCCGCCCGCCCTTGCGATACGGACACCGCAACCGCGTTGTGCGACTTGGTTTGCGTACCATAGCCCGCGGGCCGGTGCTCGCCGAGCAGTTTGTCGATGATGATCCGCGTCCCGCTGCCCGCGTTGCGGTTGACCATGACGCAATCGGCGTCATTCAGGATCGCGCGCATCGCGTCGTCGGGACGCTTGCCTTCGAACCGCGCATCGTTCGGCCGGAATACGATGCCCTGCATGCGGCCGTAGCCCGGCACGAGCGACAAGGACTCGGTGAGCAACGGCCGGTTGTATTCGCCCGTCGCCGGATCCATCAGGTGAACGCCGGCGACATCGCACTCCTCGCGTTTCGCCGCGGCGAGACCGCCCATGCTTCCGACGTAAAGCGCCTTGGTACGAACGCCCTTGCGCATCAGCTTGCCGACCAGCATATCCAGACCTGCGCAGTGACTGCCGATGATGACGAGGTCCGCCGGCTCGAGCCGCTGACCGAGAAGCTGCACCGACACCGTGCTGCCGGCATCGAGAATCTCGGTGTGCTGGTCGATGGTGATGAAGCCGTCGGCGCCGCTGAACGTGGTCACCGACCCCGAGCCCTTGCCCATCGGATACGCGGACAGACCCTGCGGCCCCTGCACCAGTCCGACCAGCAGGTACTCGGTGCGTCCGCGTTCCGAATTCACGCGCATCGGCAACGTGGCGGCGACACTTTGGCGCCGCTCGACCGGCAGGCCGGCGAAGGCGCGAATCACCGGTGCGACGAACTCGTGAAACGTGAAGATCGCGGACGTCGGGAACCCCGGCAGGATTACGACCGGTTTGTTCTGCGTGACCGCGAGGCAGATCGGCTTGCCGGGCTTGAGCGCGACGCCGTGGGCGACGACACCGGGGTCGCGCAGGCTGTGCACGACGCGGTAGGAGAGATCGCCGGCGCCCTTGGACGTGCCGCCGGAAAACACGACGACGTCGCATTCCAGACCCTGTGCGAGCGTCTTCGCCAAGGCAATCTCGTCGTCGGGGATGACGCCCAGGTGCACGGCGACGCCGCCGAGCTCCTCGACCGTCGCGCCGATGATCGCAGCATTCGAGTCGTAGACGGCACCCGGCCGGAGCGGATTGCCGGGCGCGACGATCTCGTTGCCGGTCGAGAAGATGGCCACGCGCGGCCGGCGGTAGACCGGAATTTCGGCAAGGCCCAGCGCGGCCAGCACGCCGATCTCGCGCGACGTGAGCTGCTGACCCGCGCGAAGCACGATCTCGCCGCGCGCGATGTCCGTACCGGCGTAGCTGACGTTCTCGCCCGACGTGACGGGGCGCCTGATTTCCAGCGACGAACCGTCGGCGGAGTCGGCGTGCTCGGAATGCTCGACCATCAGGACCGCGTCCGCACCGCGCGGAAGCATTCCGCCGGTGGCGATCGGCGTCGCGAATCCCGCGATCACCGTTTCATCGGGCACGATGCCGGGTGCCAGCACCTCGGCGTTCAGGCGCACCGTCCGCGGTTCTTCTTCCATCGCGCCGAACGTGTCTTTCGCCTGCAGCGCGAAACCGTCGACGTTGGAGCGGTCGAATCCGGGGACGTCGATCATCGACACGATGTCGTCGGCGAGTACGCGATTCAGCGCATCGCGGAGCGCGACGACTTCGCGGCCGAGCGGAGTCAGGCGAAGGTGCTCGCGAAAGCGCGCCGTCGCCTCGTCGCGCGCGACGACGTTCAGGAATTGCGTCTGCCCGGAATCCGGCTCGGTGCGTTTTCCGCCGCGTTCGATGGCCATGAGCGTTCTTGCAGGTACCGTTTCAGTCGTACAGGTACACGGTGACTTCCGTGTCGGGGCCGTAGCCCTCGCTCTCCGCCGGCACGATGACGAAGCCGTCGGCGCGTGTTGTCGAGGACAAGACTGATGCGCCGCTGAGCGCGATCGGCTCGACCGTTCCTTCGACGAGGCGAACGCGGCAATAATCGACGCGCCCGATGGCCGAGACGATCTTGCGCGCCACGGTGCTTCGCAACGTGCGGTGCGGCCATTGCGGCGCGCGCCCGCCCTGCAAACGAATCGCGCGGCCGGCGAAGAAGTCGTACGCACACAGACACGACACCGGATTGCCCGGCAAGAGGAAGACGAGGGCATCGCCGATGCGACCGATGCCCGCGGGGCTCGACGGCCGCATCGCCACGCCGTGAATCGCCAGCTCGCCGACCTGCGCGATCAGTTGCGGCGCGTGATCCTCGCTCCCGACACTCGATCCGCCGGACACGAGGATCACGTCGGCACCCGGCGCGACGAGCGCGTCGCGAATGCTGTCCGGATCGTCACGGAGCCGGTACTGCGCTTCGAGCACGCCGCCGTCGCGCGCGACGAGTCCGCGCAGCATGTACGAATTCGCGTCGTAGATCTGGTACCGGTCCTTCGGCGTTCCGGGCGCCTTCACTTCGTTGCCCGTGACGAGCAACCGAACGCGCGGTTGCCGCACCACCGTCACCTGCGCGAGCCCCAATGACGCGACGAGTCCGACATCCTGTGGACGCAGGCGCCGGCCGGCACCAAGCGCCGGTGATCCTTCGCGAATGTCCTCGCCGCGGTGGCCGACGTGCTGGCCCGGGGCGATGGGTCGCGTGATCACGATCTCGCCTGCCGTCTCCGACGCGTATTCCGCAGGCACGACCGCGTCCGCGCCTTCCGGCACCGGCGCGCCGGTCATGATGCGGATGGCCGCGTGCGATCGCAGCGCACCGGCGAACGGCTGGCCCGGCATTGCCTGTCCGAGCACCGGGAAGGGCAACGGGTTGTATTCGCTCGCGCCCGCGGTCTCCGCGCCGCGCAGCGCATAGCCGTCCATCGCGGAGCGATCGAATCCCGGCACGTCGAGCGGCGCGATCACGTCGCCTGCCAGCGTGCGGCCGCTCGCATTCTCCAGCGGCACGGTTTCGTCGCCAAGACGCCTTGCGTGCTCATCGATCCAGTCCAGCGCTGCAGAGACCTCGCTGCGCTGCCTGAAGCCATGCATGCGCACGTCACGTGCAAAAGGAGCTGCGTGGTCCATCGGGTTTCCTGATTGGCGCGTCGGATCGTTGCTGCAAGCCCGATTCTAGGCGATCGGTATCTCGCGCAAGGCCACGGCTCTGCGTTATATTTCGCGGTATATTACGCGCTTCGGGTCCGGACGACGATGAAGGCAACATGAAAGCGTGTCGCGCAGCACTCGCGTTCCTGATCCTCGCGCTCTTCGCAGCGGGACTGTCGTCGCAAGCGCTGGCAGCCAACGTCACGGTCTTCGCGGCGGCGAGCCTCAAGGAGGCGATGGATGAACAGGCGCAGCGCTTCGAGGCCGCCACCGGCAACAAGGTGATCGTCTCCTATGGCGCGAGCAGCGCGCTCGCGAAGCAGATCGAAGCGGGAGCGCCCGCGGACATTTTCATCTGCGCCGATCTCGATTGGATGGACTACCTCGAACAGCGCAAGCTCGTGATGCTGGAAACGCGCGCCAACCTGTTGCGCAACACGCTCGTGCTCATTGCGCCGGCATCGAGCCAAGCGTCGCTTAAAATCGCGCCGAACTTCGGCCTCGCCGCCGCACTCGGGTCGGAGAAGCTCGCCATGGCCAATCCGGACAGCGTGCCGGCGGGCAGGTACGCCAAGCGCGCGCTCACGAGCCTGGGCGTATGGACGACCGTCGAGAAACAGGTCGCACGCGCCGACAACGTCCGCGCCGCGCTGGCGCTGGTCTCGCGCGGAGAGACTCCGTTCGGCATCGTCTACAGGACCGACGCGCTGGCCGACAAGGGCGTCAGGATCGTCGATACGTTCCCGAGCAGCTCGCATCCGGCGATCGTCTATCCGGTCGCACGGGTGACGGGCAGCCAATCGGCCGCGGCCAACCCCTTGCTCGCATACCTGCGCTCGGCCACGGCGCGGGGCATCTGGGCGAAATACGGCTTCGGGTTGGCGCAATAGAACATGACCGGCCTGAGCGCGGACGAGCTGGGGATCATTGCGCTGAGTCTCCGCGTTGCGCTGGTCAGCGTCGTCTGCAGTCTGCCGATCGCTGTCCTGGTCGCGTATGTGCTGGCGCGAATCAACTTTCCGGGGAAGACGCTGTTCGATTCGATCGTCCATCTCCCGCTTGTCCTGCCGCCGGTCGTCGTCGGTTATGCCTTGCTGGTGCTGTTCGGCAAGCACGGTCCGCTCGGAAGCGTCCTCGACCAATGGTTCGGCATTGTGTTCGCGTTTCGCTGGACCGGCGCCGCACTCGCCTCGGCGATCATGGGTTTCCCGCTCATGGTTCGCGCGATCCGCTTGTCCATCGCGGCGATCGATCGGCGTCTCGAAGTCGCCGCACGGACGCTGGGCGGGTCACGTGCATGGGTTTTCGCGTCGATCACGCTGCCGCTGGCGTTGCCCGGAATCATCACGGGAATGCTGCTGTCGTTCGCGCGAGGACTGGGAGAATTCGGCGCGACGATCACCTTCGTCTCCAACATTCCGGGCGAGACGCAGACACTGCCGCTCGCCGTCTACACGTTCACGCAGGTTCCGGGCGGCGACGCCGGCGCGTTGCGCCTCAGCATCATCGCCGTCGTACTCTCGATGATCGCGCTCGGCGCGTCGGAATGGCTCACGCGCCGCGTCGAGCGGATCCAAGGCCATGATCGACGTTGACATCGAGCAGCGGCTGGGTGACTTTCATCTCGCCGTCCGATTTTCCGCGGAGGCGCCCATCGTCGGCCTCTTCGGCCGCTCCGGCGCCGGCAAGAGCAGCGTGATCAATGCGATCGCCGGAATCGCGAAGCCGCTGCGCGGTTCCATCGTCGTCAACGACACGTGCCTGTTCGACGCGGCACGCAACATCGACCTCCGTCCGGAAGAGCGGCGAATCGGTTACGTGTTCCAGGACGCCTTGCTCTTCCCGCATCTCGACGTGGCGTCGAATCTGCTCTACGGGCACCGGCTGCGCCGCACGTCCGAGCGGTTCATCGAGCAGCGAAAAGTGGTCGACCTTCTCGGACTCGGCGAGTTGCTGACGCGAAAGCCCCTCACGCTGTCGGGGGGAGAGAAGCAGCGCGTGGCGATCGGCCGCGCCTTGCTCGCGCAGCCGCGGATATTGCTGCTCGACGAGCCGCTCGCGGCGCTCGACGTGAAGCGAAAGAGCGAGATCCTCGACTACATCGAGCGCCTTCGCGACGAGCTGCACATCCCCATGGTGTACGTGAGCCATTCGGTGTCGGAGATCACGCGGCTGGCGGATACGGTGGTGATGCTCGCAGACGGCCAATGCCTGGCGGTCGGCGATACCGAGGTCGTCATGCAGCGACCCGACCTCGAGCCCGCGACCGGTCGCTACGAAGCAGGATCGCTGATCGACGCGCGCGTCGTCGCGCACGATGCGGCGGAGCAGTTGACCACACTCGCATTCGACGGAGGCAACCTCATCGTCCCGATGCTGCATGCGGCCGTCGGCGAACGCGTTCGGGCGAGGATCCGCGCGCGCGACGTTTCGCTTGCCGTGCACCGGCCGACGCAGATCAGCATTCTCAATATACTGAAGGGACGCGTAAGCTCGATTGACGCCGAGGCCGGATCGATCGTCGACGTGCAGCTCGCCGTCGGAGCGGCGTCGCTCACCGCGCGCATCACGCGTCATTCGTTACACGAGTTGCGAATTGGCGTCGGGCAGGAGCTCTACGCGCTGGTCAAGGCGGTGTCGTTCGACCAGCGGAGCGTGGGTTACGCGTAGCGCGTCTGCGTAACCTCAGACCAGCGACTGCGCGTCGCCATCCACCGCGATCGCCTGTCCGGAGATGTTGGCGCCGGCCGGCGAGCATAGAAACACGATCGTGTTCGCGATGTCGTCGGCGGTGACGAGCCGGTGCAGCGAAGTCTTCGCGAGGGCTTCCT
The DNA here is from genome assembly GCA_030854685.1 of Pseudomonadota bacterium. Lineage (GTDB taxonomy): Bacteria > Pseudomonadota > Gammaproteobacteria > Burkholderiales > Casimicrobiaceae > VBCG01. The sequence continues at coordinate 12,288 of JALYSS010000262.1, forward strand.
CGAGCACCACCGCGGGATCGACGCCGCGCGCGGCCGCCTTGTTCGCGTACACCGATTCGATTCGCCGCCCGGCCACCGATCCGGGGCAGATCGCGTTCACCCGGATGCCGTCGCCGCCGAGCTCGATCGACAGCGACTTGGTGAAGCCGATCACCGCCCACTTGGATGCGGAATATGGCGTGCGCAGCGGAAAGCCGAAGCGTCCCGCTGCCGACGACAGGTTGACGATGCTGGGGTTACTGCTGCGCCTCAGGTGAGGGATCGCGAGCTGCGCGCAGTTGAACTGGCCGGTGATGTTGACTGCCAGCGTGCGCTCCCAGTCATCGAGTGTCACGTCCTCGCACTTCGCCGTCGGTCCGGCAATTCCGGCGTTGTTGACGAGGACATCGAGTCCGCCCAGGCCGCCGAGCGCGGCATCGAACATTGCAGCGACCTGACCGCGGTCGGAAACATCGCAAACGCTGCGCGACAGCGCGGGATCGCTGTCCGCGAGCGCATCGAGCGCTTTGCGGTCCACATCCGAAATATGCACACGTGCGCCTTCGCGCGCGAACGCACGGGCGGTGGCAACGCCGATGCCGCTCGCGCCCGCGGTAATCAGAACGCGCAAGCCGTCGAGTTGAAGGTTCATTTCGTTGGAGCCTTTCGCTCTCGCCTCGAATCACGCGGCAATGGGCAGCCGGGGATCGCGGGATTATGCGCCGCGTACCCGCTCTCACGATACGGACTTTGCCTCCGGGCAATACTGCGGAGCCTCGCGCTGATCGATCGTGCCGTAGTCGCGTATGACACGCACACGCCGCAGACGCACGCCCTCGTTCAAGGAGATCGGCCTGATTTGGCGGACGGCGCAGTCGCTGCATTTGAAATCGATAATGGTGCTTCGATACGTCGAGCGCTTCCTGTTCCGGCGCTTCTATCGGCAGCACCGGCACTACGCTCGGCCTGCTGCTCCCGCTCGGCCTCCCGGCAGGCGGCCGGGAACGCCCAGAAATTACACCTCAACGAACTCCTCGACCCCGCGCGTACCATCCCTCGCTGCGCGTCACGAGCCGCACGACGAGCAGCATCGCCGGCACCTCGATCAACACGCCGACAACGGTTGCGAGGGCTGCACCCGATTCGAAGCCGAACAGGCTGATGGCCGTGGCGACTGCCAGCTC
>JALYSS010000263.1 GCA_030854685.1 Pseudomonadota bacterium
CGCATCCGTGCCGGGGCGGCTTTCAGCAGGTCTTCGCCCTCGAGCAGTATGCTGCCCGCGCTTGCGCGCAAGTGCGGCGCCGGAAGCAGTCCCATGACGGCGCGCGCCATCACCGATTTGCCCGACCCCGATTCACCGACGACGCACAGGATTTCATTGCGCCGCAACGCCACGCTCACGTCCGACACGGCCTGCGGACGCTCGGCCCACGGCGGCAGGTCGACCGTCAAGCCGCGGATATCGAGGATCGTCTCCGTCATCTGAACAGTGTGGGGTCCTTCAGGCGTTGAAACACCCCTTTGTCGAGTTAGGGGCGCGCATCAAGGATACGTGTCTCCCCGGTACTGAACTTGAGTTCGAGTCGGAAGTTCTCGCGAGCCTCAACGTGAGCTACAAATTCCATCAGTACTCCTCGAGGCCCGTAGATTAGGGGCGCTACTTGCGGCGCCTCCAGTAGCCGGGCCGGCGATGCAAATGAGCAACTGCCACGATAAGGACCGACTCTGCTGCGTGCCGATAAACAACCGCATAAGGAAACCGCCCAACCAGAACTCGACGAACCGGCAGATCGAGCGGCGCGCCAGCATCGGGATATTCGCGAATCAGCGCAATCGTGCGCTGCACCTCTGCGGCAAACGACCGGCCTAAGCGTTCAACTCGCGATTCATAGAACAGTGCCGCCTCGGCGAGCTCGACTTCTGCCTCGGGGTGAAACGTGTAAGGAATCACCCCAACTTGCGACGCAGCCTCGCGAAAACCTCGTCGCCCGGAATCAGCTGAACTTCGCCTCGGTCAATTTGACCAATGCGGCGAGCGACTTCGCTTTTCCACGCTTCATTGACGCCAGTTTCAGATTCGCCGTCGAGCGATTCAATTAACTGGAGTGCCAGTTCGGCGCGCTCATTTTCACTGAGCTGAGCAGCCTTTTGCTTGAGTTCGGCTAATACGGTCGACATGACAAGCACCGCGCAATGCGATCACTGATTATACGCAGGGCTTTTTTCATCGCAGCAGCTGTGGCGCCCAAGCGTAGCGGGTCGACACCGCCTGCGGACGCTCGGCCCACGGCGACAGGTCGACCGTCAAGCCGCAGATATCGAGGATCGTCTCCGTCATCGGCTACAGATGACGCAGGCGCGGATTGAGGGCGTCGTTCAGTCCATCGCCCACCAGGTTGATCGCGAGCACCGTCACGAGGATGGCGACGCCGGGAATCGCGCACAGCCACCAGGCCCGCTGCAGGAAATCGCGCGCTGCCCCGACCATGAACCCCCAGCTCATGACGTTGGGATCGCTCAGACCCAGAAACGACAGCGCCGATTCGGTGAGGATCGCGGTCGCCACCAGCAGCGAGCCGGTAACGATGATCGACGACAGGCAATTCGGCAGGATGTGCAGAGCGATGACCCGCAGGTCGCTCATGCCCATGGAGATGCAGGCCTGCACGAATTCGCGGTTCCGCAACGCCTGGAACTCGCCGCGCACCAGGCGTGCCATCGGCGGCCACGAAACGATCGCGATGGCGATGATGACGCTCTCGATCGATGGACTCAAAATCGCGACGACCAGGATCGCGAACAGAAACGACGGGATTGTCTGGAAGATCTCGGTGAGTCGCATCAGGGCGTCGTCGACGACGCCGCCGTAGTATCCCGCTGCGCCGCCCAGCAGCACCCCGACGAGCGTCGCGAAAAGCGTAGCCACGATGCCGATGACGAGCGACGTGCGCGCGCCGTAGATGATCCCGGCCAGCTCGCTACGGCCCAGCATGTCGGTGCCGAGAAAATATTGACCGAATGGCGGGAGAAACGGCTGGCCCGCCAATTCGAAGGGGCTCCCTCGATGCAGGAGCGGGCCGGCGATCGCGACGACGACGATCGCGAACAGGATCAGCAGTCCCGACATCGACGCGCGGTTGCGCGCGAAGCGCCGGCAGAAGGCGATGGCGTCCGCCCGCTTCACCGTAGCTGAATTCGCGGATCGAGAAGGGAATAGATCACGTCGACCACGACGTTCACGACGATGACGAGGCAGGCCGCGACGAAGAATATTCCCAGCAGCAGGTTGAGGTCGCGCGCGAACAGCGCCCTGAACGCGAGCAGCCCGATTCCCGGCCACCCGAATACCGTCTCCACGACGACCGACCCGCCGAGCAGGTTGCCGATCTGCACGCCGGCCATCGTCACGATGGGAAGGCTGGCGTTGCGCAGGACATGGCGATACGTGATCGAGCGCTCGGTCAGTCCTTTCGAGCGCGCGGTCACCACGTAGTCCATCCCGCTTTGCTCCAGCATCGACGAGCGCATCAACCGGACGTAGAGCGCCATGTAAAAGAGCGACAGCGTGATCACGGGCAGGATAAGGTGACGGGCCACGTCGCCCGCCTTCTGCCAACCTGTGTAAAACGCCGCGACGTTCGTCATGCCACTGGTCGGGAGCCATCCGAGATGGAGGGAGAACAGCACGATCAGCATGAGACCGACCCAGAACAGCGGTGTCGCATACGAAACGAGCGCCAACACCGAGATCACGTTGTCGCGCAACGAATTGGGGCGGCCGGCTGCGACGAGGCCGAGCAGAATGCCGATGCCGACCGAAAGCAGGATCGTCGTGACCATGAGGAGCAGCGTCGGTCCGAGACGCTGCAGTATCAGGTCCCGCACCGGCATGCCTTCCCGAAACGAGTAGCCGAGATCGAGCGCGACGACGTTCTTGATGTAGTCGAGGTATTGAACGTAAAGCGGCTGGTCGAGACCGAACTCGTGCCGGAGGAACGCCATGTACTGCGGCGTTGCCGATCCCGACTCGCCGGCCAGAACATCCGCGGCGTTGCCCGGCGCAAGATGCACCAGCAGGAAATTGAGGGTGGCGATTACCAGGATCGTCGGCACCGCCTGCGCAAGGCGGCGCCCGATGAAGCGCGCACGCTCCCTCGCAACGCCCATCGGTCGCTACGCGCCGCGCGTCGGCGAGCCGTGGTCGGCGCTAGGCACCCAGCGAGACCCGGTTGAACGGCGCATACGCTCCGAGCGGGCTCACCGTCAGATCCTTGAACTTGGTGTCATACACCGTCACGAACTGCAGTTCGGAAATCCAGATCAGCGGTGCCGCATCGACCACCAGCTTCTGGAACTGGTGATAGAGCGCAGCCCGCTTGACCGGATCGACCTCGATCGCCGCCTCCTTCATCAGCCGGTCCGTTTCCGGGCTGCTCCATCCGCAGCCGTTGACGAACACGGTGCCCTTCTTGATCGACCAGGAGGAATAGAGGCGATCGACGCCGATCACCGGATCGGCGAGGTTCTGCACCCAGTTCGACGTGAGCTGGAAGTTGTAGTCCGTGTAGATGCGGCGCAGCCACGTCGGGACGTCCTCGTAGCGCAGCGTGGCCTTGACCCCGATCTTGGCCAGCGCCTGCTTGACGTATTCCCCGAAGCGTTGCCATTCGTCGCCGTACGGCGTGATGTCGTGCACGATCTCGAACCGCGTGCCGTCCGCCTTGCGCGGATAGCCGGCTTCGTCGAGCAGCTTGTTGGCGACTTCCGCGCCATTCGGCACGTTGTAGCTCTTGACGTCCGGCGTGTAGATGCCGCTGGGCGAGAAATTGGAGCTGATCGGACCCGTGGCTGGCTTGCCGAAGCCGAACCAGATGTTGTCGATCACGAACTTGCGATCGATCGCGTAGGAGAGCGCCTGGCGCACCCGGACGTCGTCGAACGGCTTCACGCGCGTGTTGAAGTCGAGCTCGATGATCGGGGACTGCATCTCGTAGCCCTTCGTCGTCGATGCGATGCCCGCAATCTTGGTCAGCCGCGCGACGTCGAAATACGGTATCGCCGCGAATCCGCCATAGTTAATTTCGAGCGTCTGCATGGCCGCGCTCCGCGTTTGCGCATCGCCGATGAATCGCGCCACGATGCGGTCCAGATGCGGCTCGCCGGGCCGCCAGTATTCGGGGTTGCGGTCGAAGCGCATGTACTGGCCGCGCTGCCATTCGACGAACTTGAACGGTCCGGTGCCGACGGGCTTGTTGGCGTATTCACTCTTCTGAATGTCCGTACCTGCAAACAGATGCTTCGGCACGATCGGCGATTCGTAACCCGACAGCGCCATCATCATGTACGGCGCCGGCGTATTGAGCTTGAACACCACCGTGTGCGCATCCGGCGTGTCGATTGCATCGAGCGCCCGGAACGTGTTGATGCCGCGTGGGTGGAATTTCTTGAGCACCTCCATGATCGAGAACTGGACGTCGGCGCTGGTGAACGGCTGGCCGTCGTGGAACTTGACGCCGTCGCGCAGCTTGAACGTGATCGTCTTGCCGTCCGTACTCACTGTCCACGACGTGGCGAGGCTCGCGGTCGGCTTCAGATCGAAGCCGTACTCGAAGAGTCCGTCGTAGACCTTGGCCGAGACTTCGCCGATGGGACCGGAGGTGCTGATGTACGACGCCAGCGTCGGTGGCTCCGGCTGGACGTCCATGACCAAGGTGCCGCCCTGCTTCGGCTTGTCCTGCCCGAACGCCTCGACCGGCAGCAGAATGGCGCCCGACGCGGCGAGCGTCTGCAGGAAATCGCGACGGCTGATGCTCGACATGTGATCCCTCCTATAGGTGAAGCCGATTCCGCTTGTTCGCCCGCGTTACGCGTCGTTGGTGACGCTACTCTCTTCGAATTCTTCCGCTGCGCGCGGGTAAAGGAAGCCGCGGTCGCCGAGCTCGCTGTTGAACGCCAGCGTGGACAAGTCCGTCATGCGCATCGGATAGAGTATGCCGTCGAGATGATCGCACTCGTGCTGCAGCAACATCGCATGGAAACCTCCGGTGACGCGCTCGATGCGGCTGCCGTCCATCGCGCGCGCCGTGCACCGCACGCGGGTATAACGCGGCACCATTCCGTGCAGGCCGGGGATTGAGAGACAGCGCTCCCAGATCAATTGCTTGTCGTCGGCAAGCGGCTCGATCACCGGATTGATCAATACCGTCCACGGCAGCGGCTTGAAATTGGAACCGGACGGAATCTGATGCGGCGCGATGCGATAAACCACCACGCGCTTGCTGACGTGCACCTGCGGCGCGGCGAGGCCGTTGCCGCCGACGTCTTCGAGCGTTTCCATCATGTCCGCGGCCAGCCTGGCCACTTCCGGATCGGTCGGATCGGCAACGGGTTCTGCAATCCTCCTCAGAACCTGGTTTCCCATGCGGGCAATCTTGAGTAATGCCATGTGACGGCTTCCATCCCCTGCAAAAGAGACCGTCCGGGGATCCCTCCTGAATCGAGGCCCCCGGCAACGATGGGTGAACTAATACACAACTGACACTGCATTGTCCAGCGGACGCCAGGGCGCGCCAGACCGCGCGACGCTCAGTCGGTCACGATCCGAGCACGGATCGATCTCGACGAGGATCTTATTGACCGCAACGCTCGGGGCCTTGCGGCGCCCGATCGTCTTCATCGTGATGAACCCGGCGGATTCCATCTTCGCCAGCGTGCGCGTGAGGTTCGGCTGCGCCCGTCCGCTCATCACCACCAACGCTGCGACCGATTGCGGTTTGCGATCTCGAATGATCGCAAGTAGCCGCCGATTCTCCGGCATCAACAGCGGCACCATGGCGTCGACCGAATTGAAACTCGGCTTGGCGGCGTCCGCTGGGATAGGCCGCTCCCCGCGTGCGACGACCCTCATTTCTTCGCGCAACGAGTGCAGATTCTGAACCTTGCACTTGGTCATCTCGACCTGTGTGTCTCGCTTCGACTTCGACTACGGTCAGCCCGATCTCGAAGCTGATCCAGCAGCTCTCTTCAAGATGATGAATGCGTCCGTCAAAAGCCAGCAGGTATTGGATTCCATATTCTGACGATCGCTCATCGATACCGTGGCCTGATATTCACGCCTCACGCGGCCATCGCCCGTTCACTCCGCGCTCGCCGGTGCGGTCGAGAGGCGCCGGTCGCATGCACTGAAGCGGCCGTCGTAACCCGAATTCGCTCAACGGCTGATCGACCGTGAAGTTCGATCCGGCCCGCACGTCTACTGCCGTCTTGGTCAAAGCTACGACCGACGCCGGGTATGCGCCCACTGTCCACAAGTGAGCTCCTGATGGCCGCCGTTGCTCTCGAATCGGTTCTGACCTGCCCGCAGTGCGGGTTCAGCAAGCAGGAGGCGATGCCGACCGACGCCTGCCAGTTCTATTACGAATGCGGCAACTGTGGAGCACTTCTGCGTCCCAACGCGGGCGACTGCTGCGTGTTCTGCAGTTATGGCTCGGTTCCTTGCCCGCCAATCCAGCACCAGCGTAGTTCCTGCCAGTCTGTCCAGGACGCGCAAAGCTGCGGTAGGATCTTGCTCGCAACCTGAAAACCTTTGCAGAGGTATGCAGGCAACGGTTGCAACGGTTGCAACGGTTGAGGAGGAATTAGGGTGACCAAGCATTACGATCTCGTCGTCATCGGAACCGGTACGGCGGCTTCTGGCGCGGCTTCGCGCTGTCGCTCGGCCGGCTGGAGCGTGGCAGTGGTCGACCACCTGCCGTTTGGCGGCACCTGCGCGCTGCGTGGCTGCGATCCGAAAAAGGTACTGGTCGGCGCAGCG
>JALYSS010000285.1 GCA_030854685.1 Pseudomonadota bacterium
GCCCCAAGGCGCGAATTGCTTTCCCTCGGCGGGCAGCGCAGCGACGACCGCCGCCACCGCGCCCGACGCGGCGACGCTCGAGCTTGCGCCGATCGCCAGAATGCAAGGCGTCGTCGCGCTTCCCGGCTCGAAGAGCATTTCCAATCGCACGTTGTTGCTCGCGGCACTCGCCGAAGGCACGACGGAGCTCACCGGGCTTCTTGACGCCGACGACACGGCACGGATGATCGACGCGTTGCACGCACTCGGCATACGCATCGAGCGTACCGATGACGTTTGCGTGGTGAACGGTCATGTGGGCGGATTCCCGCAACGCTCCGGCGCACTTTTCCTCGGCAATGCGGGAACCGCCGTGCGCCCGCTGACCGCGCTCCTTGCGATGCAGGGCGGCGAGTACCGAATCGCCGGCGTGCCGCGAATGCACGCACGTCCGATCGGCGATCTCGTCGACGCGTTGCGGCAGCAGGGCTGCGACGTTCGCTACATCGGCAACGATGGATATCCACCGCTTGCGATCGGGCCGTCCGGCGGTCGCGCCGGCGGGTGCGTTTCGATCCGGGCAGACGTATCGAGCCAATTCCTCTCGGCGCTGCTGATGGCGCTGCCGCTTGCGCACGGTTCACGTGAATTGGCGACGACGATCGCCGTGACGACACCGTTGGTTTCACGTCCGTATGTCGAGATCACGCTGCGGCTCATGCGCCAGTTCGGCGTGAACGTCGAGGCGCTCGACGCGTCGACGTTCGAGGTACCCGCAGGTGCCGGCTACCGGACGCCGGGCCGCCTGCACGTCGAAGGCGATGCGTCGGCGGCGTCGTATTTCCTCGCGGCCGGCGTCATCGGCGGAGGACCGGTGCGCGTCCGTGGCATCGGTCGCGAATCGATCCAGGGCGACGTCGCGTTCGCCGACGTGCTCGCGCGACAAGGCGCTGGCGTCCGTTTCGGTGACAACTGGATCGAGGCGCGCCGCGGAAACCCGCTTCAGGGTGGCACGATCGACTGCATGATGATTCCGGACGCGGCGATGACGCTCGCGATCGTCGCGCTCTTCGCGCGTGCGCCGACGCGACTCGTCAACATCGGCAGCTGGCGGGTCAAGGAAACGGATCGCATCGCGGCAATGGCCACCGAGCTGGCCAAACTCGGCGCTACGCTCGGCGCGGGGAACGATTGGCTCGAGGTCGCGCCACTGGCGACGTTTCGGCATGCGGCGATCGATACCTACGATGATCACCGGATGGCGATGTGCTTCGCGCTCGCAGCACTCGGCGGAGCCGGCGTCTCGATCAACGATCCGGGGTGCGTGCGCAAGACGTTTCCCGGCTACTTCGACGCCCTGGCGGGCATCACGCGGGATTCATGAATCCGGCTGCAGCACCACCGGTCGTCGCGATCGACGGACCCGCCGCGTCGGGAAAGGGTACGATCGCTCACAAGGCCGCGTGCGCACTGGACTTTCACTATCTCGACAGCGGTTCGCTCTACCGTCTCGTCGCGCTGCGTGCGATCGAGCGGGGAGTCGCACCCGAGGACGCCGCCGCGTTGGTCGGTCTCACCGCCGGCGTCGAGGTTTCGTTCATCGGCGGACGCGCAATGCTCGACGGCCGCGATGTCGCCGATGCGCTGCGAGCCGAGGTGGTTTCATCCGCCGCCTCCCGCATTGCGGTCCATCCAGGCGTCAGAAGCGCGCTGCTCGCACGCCAGCGGGCGTTCCGTGCGCCGCCTGGATTGGTGGCCGAGGGCCGCGATATGGGGACCGTCGTGTTCCCGGACGCCCGGCTCAAGGTGTATTTGACCGCCAGCGCCGAAGCACGCGCGATGCGGCGCCATAAGCAGTTGATCGGAAAAGGAATCTCGGTTAGTATCGAAGGTCTTTTGCGCGATATCCGGGAGCGCGACGTCCGGGATTCGACGCGTGCGGCGGCGCCGCTCGCGCCGGCCTCCGATGCGGTGACCCTGGATACGACCGATTTGTCGATTGCCGCAGTAACCACCGCGGTCCTCGCACTCTATCGCGCGCGGGAGGGTGCAAGCTGAAGCGATCGGCGACTCGCCCGCGGACGTGTCGTCACAGGGCGCTCGCGTTCGACGAAGGGGATTCACGCGAATGGCCGCGGGTGCGCGCTTTTCCTGGCCGGCGCGCACGCTTCGCGGATTTCATCAACCTGCCCGCGGAGGCGAGATAACGGGTTCTCGTCTCTCGGCGGCAAAGAAAAGGAACCAACCCTCATGGCTACTGCCACGCAAGCTGCAACGTCAAGCCCTGGAACCGAGAATTTCGCTGCGCTGTTCGAGGAATCCCTCGCACGCCAGGAAATGCGCCAGGGCGAATTGATTACCGCGGAAGTGATCCGCGTCGATTACAACATCGTCGTCGTCAATGCCGGCCTCAAGTCGGAGAGCTTCATTCCGATCGAGGAATTCAAGGACGACAAGGGCGTCATCGAGGTCAAGCCGGGCGATTTCGTCACGGTGGCGATTGAAAGCCTCGAAAATGGCTACGGCGAAACTCGGCTGTCCCGCGACAAGGCCAAGCGTCTCAAGGCCTGGCACGACCTCGAGGCCTCGATGGAGCAAGGCTCGATCGTCCAGGGCCTCGTCACGAGCAAGGTCAAGGGCGGCCTCACCGTGATGATCAACGGCATCCGTGCGTTCCTGCCCGGATCGCTCGTCGACATCCGGCCGGTCAAGGACACGTCGCCGTTCGAGAACAAGCAACTCGATTTCAAGGTCATCAAGCTCGACCGCAAGCGCAACAACGTCGTCGTCTCGCGCCGCGCGGTCCTCGAGGAAAGCCTCGGCGAAGAGCGGGAGAAGCTCCTGTCGACGCTGTCGGAAGGCGCGACTGTCAAGGGCATCGTCAAGAACATCACCGACTACGGCGCGTTCGTCGATCTCGGCGGCATCGACGGCCTGCTGCATATCACCGATCTCGCCTGGCGACGCGTCAAGCATCCGTCCGAAGTCCTGTCGGTAGGCGATGAAGTGACCGCCAAGGTTTTGAAGTTCGATCAGGAGAAGAATCGCGTTTCGCTCGGCCTGAAGCAACTCGGCGACGATCCGTGGGTCGGCCTGTCGCGGCGCTACCCGACCGGCACGCGTCTCTTCGGCAAGGTTACGAATATCACCGATTACGGCGCGTTCGTCGAAATCGAATCGGGTATCGAAGGCCTCGTACACGTGTCGGAAATGGACTGGACAAACAAGAACATCCATCCGACGAAGGTCGTGCAACTCGGCGACGAAGTCGAAGTGATGATTCTCGAGATCGACGAGGACCGCCGCCGCATTTCGCTCGGGATGAAGCAGTGCATGCCCAATCCCTGGGACGAGTTCGCGGTGAACCACAAGAAGGGCGACAAGGTCGCGGGCCAGATCAAGTCGATCACCGATTTCGGCGTTTTCGTCGGCCTGCCCGGAGGCATCGACGGCCTCGTGCATCTGTCGGATCTCTCGTGGGCGAACCCCGGCGAAACCGCGGTGCACGATTACAAGAAAGGCCAGGAAGTCGAAGCCGTCGTGCTCGCGATCGACGTCGAGCGCGAACGCATCTCGCTCGGCATCAAGCAACTCGAAGGGGATCCATTCTCGAACTTCGTTGCCGTGCATGACAAGGGCAGCATCGTGTCCGGAACCGTCAAGAGCCTCGATGCGAAGGGCGCCGTGATTTCACTCGGCGGCGACATCGAAGGCTACCTGCGCGCGTCGGAAGTCTCGCGCGACCGTGTCGAGGACATCCGCACGCGGCTGAAGGAATCCGACACGGTGAACGCGATGATCATCAACGTCGATCGCAAGAATCGCGGCATCAACCTGTCGATCAAGGCGAAAGACAATGCCGACGAGTCCGACGCGATGCAGCGGATGAGCGCGGAAAACGCCGGGACCAGCACGGGAACGACGAACCTCGGCGCGTTGCTGAAGGCCAAGCTCGACAACAAGACCAACGGTTGATCGGGGGATCGACCCCATGACCAAATCGGAACTGATCGACCGCCTCGCGGCGCAGTTTCCGCAACTGGTTGCCAAGGATGCCGAACTGGCGGTCAAGATGGTCCTCGACGCGATGGCGGAAAGCCTCGCGAAGGGCGAGCGCATCGAGATCCGCGGATTCGGCAGCTTCGGCTTGAACTATCGCCCTCCGCGAACCGGACGCAATCCGAAGTCGGGTGAGAAGGTGCAGGTGCCTGAAAAGTACGTACCGCACTTCAAGGCGGGCAAGGAATTGCGGGAGCGGGTCGATTTCACCCTCACCCTCAGCCAGGATTAGTCCCGTTTGACGAGCTTCGAACAGGCGGCCGCACTGCATGCGCGGACCGCCTTTTCTTTTACCTGCCCGATGGAGCGATCGATACGATGAGCGTGGTGCGCTGGATCTTCATCGCGGTCGTCTTCATCGTGCTGCTGTTCATTTCGCTGCAGAACGCGCAGACGGTCACGCTGCAAGTCTTCAATCTCTACAGCTGGCAGGCGCCGCTGGTGTTCGTCGTGCTGATCGCCTTCGCAACGGGGGTCGCACTCGGGCTGCTCGCCGGCGCGATCAAGGTGGTGCGATTGAAGCGCCAGATCGCTCGCTTGCGCCGCGATCATCGCCGCATCATGGCCGCCCCGACGACGCACGCGCCGACGTCGGGCACCGGCCCCGCCTCGGGACCGGGATTCGAGCCGCGGTCGACGGGGTTCTAGACGCCTCATGGATTTCGAGCTGTGGTGGCTGCTGCCGATCCCGGCGCTGTTCTTCGCGCTCGGCTGGATCGCGGCACGCATCGACATCAAGCAACTGCTGCTCGAGTCCCGCGCGTTGCCGCTGTCGTACTTCCGCGGCCTCAATTTCCTGCTGAACGAGCAACCCGACAAGGCGATCGAGTCGTTCATCGAAGTCGTGAAGGTCGACCCGCAGACGATCGACCTGCACTTCGCGCTCGGCTCGCTCTTTCGCCGCCAGGGGGAGACCGATCGTGCGATCCGCATGCACCAGAACCTGCTCGATCGGCCCACGCTGCCCGCGGACAAGCGCACGATGGCGACGTACGAGCTCGCGCAGGACTTTCATCGCGCAGGACTGCTCGATCGTGCGGAGAACCTCTTTCGCCGCCTCGACGACACGGCGTTCGAGCACGCGTCGCTCGCGCACCTCATCGAGATCTACGAGACCGAAAAGGACTGGCCGAAGGCGATCACCGCGATGCAGCGGATGGAAGTGCTGGCGAAGCAGCCGTACTACAAGGAAATCGCCGAATACCATTGCGAGCTCGCGCAGGCCGCGCTGCTCAAGTCGGATGCGTCGACGGCAAAAGCGGAGATCGAGCAGGCGCTCGCGACGCATCGCGGCTGCGCACGCGCGAACCTGGTCCTCGGCGATCTGGCGGCGCAGTCGGGCGACTGGGGGGCGGCCGTCGACGCGTGGCAGCGGATCGAGTCGCAGAATCCCGCATTCCTGGCGCTCGCGGCGGATCGTTTCGCCGACGCGTATCGCCGGTTGGGTGACCTGCCGACCGGCCTGCGGCTGCTGCGCAATTATCAGACGCAGTACCCGTCGCTCGACCTCCTGAACGCGCTCTTCACGCTGACGCTCGAGCATGAAGGGCCCGACGCCGCGGCGACGCTGATCAAGGACGAACTCGCCCGGAACCCGACGCTGATCGGTCTCGATCGGCTGCTCGAGGCGCAACTGCTGTCGTCTCCGCCGGATCGCCGCCACGACCTCGAACTCGTCAAGGGCCTGGTCGGACAGCACATCAAGCGACTCGGTCTCTACAAGTGCGACAACTGCGGCTTCCGTGCGCGGCAATACTACTGGCGCTGCCCCGGCTGCCAGAAATGGGAAACGTATTCGCCGAAGCGCACGGAAGCGCCCGACGGCTACGCATAAACTGCCATCGAACCATGGAACCTCACATGACGAACGCCACCCGCCCGCGCGTTATCGTCGCGCTCGACTTCGCGAATCCGATGCGCGCGCTGTCGCTCGCCGATCGCCTCGACCCTCATGATTGCGGCCTCAAGGTTGGCAAGGAACTGTTCGTCGTCGCCGGACCGGAACCGGTGCACTGGATGGTCGCGCGCGGCTTCAATGTCTTTCTCGACCTCAAGTTCCACGACATCCCGAACACCGTTGCTCAGGCCTGCGCGGCGGCGACGCGCCTCGGCGTATGGATGCTGGACGTACATGCGGCGGGTGGACGCAACATGCTGAAGGCGGCGCGCGACGCGGTCGCCGGGACGGCGGCGGAAACGGGCCTGCAGCGGCCGCTCCTTGTCGCGGTCACCGTGCTGACGAGCCTCGATCAGGCGGCGCTGCGCGAAACGGGAATCGAGACCGATCCGGGACGCTACGCATTGCGGCTCGCCGCATTGGCGCGTGAATGCGGTCTCGACGGCGTCGTCTGCTCGGCGGTCGAGGCGGCATCGATGCGCTCGGCGTTCGGTCCGGATTTCTCATTGGTGACACCCGGCATTCGCCCCGCCGGCAGCGCGGCGTACGACCAGGCTCGCGTCGTGACCCCCGAGCAGGCCGTCGAAAACGGCGCCAACTACCTGGTGGTGGGTCGCCCGATTACCGGTGCCGCCGATCCGGTCGCAGCGCTTGCCGCGATCAATCGCGTCCTGGGGTACGACGCATGAAGATCACGATGATCGGCACGGGCTACGTGGGTCTCGTGACCGGCACGTGCCTCGCGGAGGTCGGCAACGACGTGCTGTGCCTCGACGTCGACGCGCGCAAGATCGACCTGCTCGCAAGCGGCGGCGTGCCGATCCACGAGCCGGGGCTCGAGCCGATGATCCGGCGCAACGTTGCCGCGGGCCGGCTGCGGTTCACGACCGACGTCGATGCGGCCGTCGGCCACGCATCGGTGCAGTTCATCGCCGTCGGCACGCCGCCCGACGACGACGGCAGCGCCGACATGCAATACGTGTTGCAGGCCGCACGCAACATCGGTCGGCGGATGACCCAGTGGACGCTGGTCGTCGACAAGTCGACCGTGCCAGTGGGAACCGCGGATCGCGTGCGGGCCGAGATCGCCGAGGAGCTTGCCGCGCGCGGCGTCGAACTGCCGTACGCCGTCGCGTCGAATCCCGAGTTCCTGAAGGAAGGTGCTGCAATCGACGATTTCATGAAGCCCGACCGGGTCGTGATCGGCGCGGACAACGAGCGGGCGATCGCGATCCTGCACAACATCTACGCGCCGTTCCAGCGCAACCGCGAGCGGCTTCTCGTGATGGATGTCCGCTCCGCCGAGCTCACGAAATACGCGGCGAATGCGATGCTCGCGACGCGCATCTCGTTCATGAACGAACTCGCGAATCTCGCCGAGAAACTCGGCGCCGACATCGAGTCGGTGCGCCAGGGCATTGGCTCGGATCCGCGCATCGGCTGGCATTTCCTCTATCCCGGCGTCGGCTACGGCGGCAGCTGCTTCCCGAAGGACGTGAAGGCGCTGCGTTTCACCGCGCAACGTGCGGGAACGAAGCTCCTGGTTCTCGCCGCCGTCGAGGCCGCGAACGAAGCGCAGAAGAAAACACTCGTCGACAAGATCGTCGCGCGCTTCGGCAATGATTTGTCGGAGCGGCGTTTCGCCGTGTGGGGCCTTGCATTCAAGCCGAATACCGACGACATGCGCGAAGCGCCGTCGCGCGTCATCATCGAGTCGCTCGTGCAGTTAGGTGCGACGATTTCCGCGTACGACCCGGTCGCGATGGATGAAGCGAAGCGGCTCCTGGGCGATACGCCGCGCGTCACGTTCGCAACGAATCCGCTCGCCGCCTGCGATGGCGCGGACGCGCTCGTCGTCGTGACCGAATGGAAGGAGTTCCGCAGCCCCGATTTCGACGTGCTGCAGCGGCGGATGAAGCAACCGCTGATCTTCGACGGACGCAATCTCTACGAGCCCGACGTCGTGCGCAATGCCGGATTCGAGCACGTGTCGATCGGCCGGCGATGAGCGCGGCACGCGCGGGGGTCGTCTGAGCGCCACGCATTTTTCCGAGTGGCGCGAGCGCGTGGCCAACGCGCGCGTGCTGATCGTCGGCGACGTGATGCTCGATCGCTACTGGTTTGGCGACGTCGAACGGATCTCGCCCGAGGCGCCGGTGCCGGTCGTGAAGATCGCCCGCTCGGAGGAACGGCCCGGGGGCGCCGCCAACGTCGCGCGGAACGTCGCGGCACTCGGTGCGTGCGCCATGCTGCTCTCAGCCACCGGCAACGATGAACCGGCGGACGCGCTGGCGCGATTGCTCGACGGGGATCGCATCGAAACGTCCTTCCTGCGCGACAGCGCGCTGACGACAACCGTCAAGTTGCGCGTGATCGGCCGCCGGCAGCAATTGCTGCGTATCGATTTCGAAACCGCCCCACCGAACGAATTGCTTGCGTTGCACCTGGTCGAATTCGACAACCTGCTCGCCAAAGCCGACGCGCTCGTGCTGTCCGATTACGGCAAGGGCGGTCTCGCGCACATCGCGACGATGATCGAGCGCAGTCGCGCCTCCGGCAAACCGGTGCTCGTCGATCCGAAGGGCGAGGACTGGGAACGGTATCGCGGCGCGACGGTGATTACGCCGAATCGCGGCGAGTTCCGCCAGGTTGCCGGCCGTGCGCGCGACGAAGACGACCTGGCGCGGCGCGCGCAGAAACTTCGGCGCGACCTGCAACTCGACGCACTGCTCCTGACACGCTCCGAAGAAGGCATGTCGCTTTTCTCGGACGCGGGCACGCTGACGATCCCCGCCCAGGCCCGCGAAGTGTTCGACGTCTCCGGCGCCGGAGACACCGTCATCGCGACGCTCGGCACCATGCTCGCGGCGGGTGCGCCGATCGCCGATGCGATGGCGATCGCCAATGCTGCGGCCGGCGTTGTCGTCGGCAAGTTCGGCACGGCCGTCGCCGAGCCGGACGAGCTCGATTGAAGCCAGCCTGGATGGCCAAGCCGAAAACGCTCTACACGTGCACGGAATGCGGCGGCCAGTCGCCGAAGTGGCAGGGCCAATGCCCGCACTGCGGCGTGTGGAATAC
This sequence comes from Pseudomonadota bacterium, assembly GCA_030854685.1. Classification (GTDB taxonomy): domain Bacteria; phylum Pseudomonadota; class Gammaproteobacteria; order Burkholderiales; family Casimicrobiaceae; genus VBCG01. The sequence goes on from JALYSS010000285.1 coordinate 9,014, forward strand.
GCTCGTCGAAACGGCGGCGACACCGGCTGCGGTACGTTTCGAAAGTGTTGCCGGCGCACGCTCGATCGTCACGCCGCTCGCATCCGTCACGCCGCGCGCATCGTTTCGCATTCCGACCGGTCTCGAGGAATTCGATCGCGTGCTGGGTGGCGGGCTCGTTCCCGGCGGCGTGATCCTGCTCGGCGGCGATCCCGGCATCGGCAAGTCGACGCTGCTGTTGCAGGCCGGCGCCGCGCTGGGCGCGCTGCATCGCACGCTCTATGTCACCGGCGAGGAATCGGCCGAGCAGATCGCGCTCCGCGCGCAGCGGCTGGGGCTCGTCAACGCGCCGATCGAATTGCTCGCCGAAGTGCAACTCGAGGCGATTGTCGCGGCGATCAACGCGACGTCACCCGAAATCGTCGTCATCGATTCGATTCAGACCGTCTACACCGAAGCGCTGGCGTCGGCACCCGGCAGCGTCGCGCAGGTGCGCGAATGTGCCGCACAGCTCACGCGGCTTGCGAAGCAGCGAGGCGTCGTCGTTCTGTTCGTCGGCCATGTGACGAAGGAGGGCGCGATCGCGGGCCCGCGCGTGCTCGAGCACATCGTCGATACGGTGCTCTATTTCGAAGGCGATCCGCACTCGAGCTTCCGACTCGTGCGCGCGATCAAGAACCGCTTCGGCGCCGCGAACGAGCTCGGCGTATTCGCGATGACGGAGCGCGGGCTTCGCGGCATCGCGAATCCTTCCGCGCTGTTTCTGTCGCAGCATGCGGAGGGCGTCGCGGGCTCGGCGGTCGTGGCGACGCTCGAAGGCTCGCGGCCGTTGCTCGTCGAAGTGCAGGCGCTCGTCGATCCCGTTCCAGGTGGCATGCCGCGGCGCCTTGCCGTGGGTCTCGATCCGCAACGTCTCGCACTGCTGCTTGCCGTCCTGCACCGCCACGGAGGCGTCGAGACGAGCGGCTACGACGTATTCGTCAACGCGGTCGGCGGGGTGCGGATCCTCGAGCCGGCGGCAGATCTTGCCGTGATGCTGGCAGTTTACTCATCGTTGAAAAACAAGCCGCTGCCGAACAAATCTCTGGTATTTGGTGAAGTTGGTCTTGCAGGCGAAGTCCGGCCGGTTCAGCGCGGTCAGGAGCGCATTCGCGAAGCAGCCAAGCTCGGGTTCGGAACCTTCGTGATACCGAACCTCAATAAACCAAAGCAAGCTATTGAGAACGTGAAGATCATTGGGGTCGATCGCGTGGAAGACGCGATCGCGTGGCTGCGCGACTGAGCTGCCAACCCGTCGCCCTTACCCCGGTCCGTACGAGCCATCCGCCGCGATGCCGATGCGGATCGGCTCGCGCACCTGGCGTCGAAATTGATCGGCCATGGCGGCGTAGGCCGCTTCGAGGGCGCGCGTGGTGGCGGCGGTGTCGAAAAGCGCGCTGCCGCGTCCGGGGCCTTCCAAATGCTCGCGCAGCCGGCGCCGCTCGTCCGCGTTGCGCGCCAGTGCGACGGCGGTCGCGACGTAGCCCTTCACGTCGCTGCAAACGAGTTCGGGCAATCCGACCGCGGTCAGCAGGCTCGCTGCCACGCGCGATGCGAACGTCTCGCCGCGAAGCGTGACGACCGGGCAGCCCGCCCACAATGCATCGCTCGCCGTCGTGTGCGCGTTGTAGGGCCAGGTGTCGATGAAAAAATCGGCGGCGCGATAGAGCGCCAGGTACTCGGCATTCGGGCGCGACGAGGTGAATATCAGCCGCCGCGCGTCGATGCCGCGCCGCACCATCTCGCGACGCAGGTTGCTCGCCCAGCGTTCGTCTCCGCGCCGTGCGAGCAGCCACAACACCGCTTCGGGCACGCCGGCGAGAATCTGCATCCACGCATCGAACACCTCGGGATTGAACTTGTAGCCGCTGTTGAAGCAGCACAACACGACGGCGTTGCGCGGCAGCCCGAGTTCGTGTCGACTCGGTGTTTCGGCAAGCGGCCGCTCGCGATCGTTGATCTGGTAGCTGTTGGGGAGGAGGGCGAGCGTTTCGGCGTAATCGCACGCGTGCTCGGCCGGTGTAACGATCGCATCGCCAATCAGGTAATCGGCGAGGTTGCCGCCAAGCGTCCCTGGGTAGCCAAGGTAATGGACCTGGATCGGCGCGGGGTGAAGCGCCAGCACCGATGGCGGCGCGTCTTCCGTATGGCCTTTGAGGTCGATGAGGATGTCGATCGCGTCGCTGCGAATCGCGGTGGCGAGGCGCAGCGCCGGCCAGCCGGCGGCGTCCACGAAACGGTCGAAGCCGCGCGCAAGCCGTGCGCGCATCGGACTACGGTCATCGGAACCGGTCGAATACGCGACGACTTCGAAGCGCGCGCGGTCGTGGTGCTCGAACATCCCCGCGGCGAGGAAAGCCGTCGCATGCGTATGAAAATCGGCGGACAGGTAACCAATGCGCAATCGCCCACCATTCAGCATCAGCGCGTCCCCGGCGGCCGGGCCGGGCGGTGCGACCGCTGCCGTCCACGCCTCGGCGCAACGGCGTTGCTCGCCGCGTGTCGACGGTTGCGACAGCAGCACGAAGGGCGAAAGGAGCGGCAGCTGCTGCGCGACACCGTCGCGAAACTGCTCGCGCAAAGCGGCCAGGTCGCGCCAATCGCCGAGCCGTTGCCGCAGGAAGAGCAGCTGCGACAGCGCGGCGCCGTGCGAGGGCGCAAGCCGCACGACTTTCTCGTACGCCTGCATCGCACGTTCGAGCTCATTTTCGCGCTCGAGCAGTCCCGCGAGCTGAAATTGCAGCGCGGCCGAGTCTGGCTTGCGCGCAAGCGCCGCATCGAGCGTCGTGCGCGCCTTCTTGCGCATCCCCGCGGTAATCTCGAGTTGCGACTTGAATCCGGCGTAGGCCGGCTCGTCGGGTGCAAGCGCGCTCGCGCGGGATGCGGCATCCATCGCTTCCAGCAGCCGGCCTTGCGGCTCCAGCGCAAGTGCCAGGTTGTGCCATCCGGCCGCGTGCTGCGTGTCTACCGCGATGGCATTTCGAGCAGACACTTCCGCATCCTGGACGCGGCCGAGTGCGACTTCGGCAGCGGCGAGATTGGCGAGTATGTCCGGCGATCGCGGTGAAAGCGTGGCGGCTTCCTTCAGGGCATTCACGGCAGCCTCGCGCCGCCCCGCCGAGTCGAGCACGAGTGCAAGATTCGACCACGCTTCGGCCGATGTCGGCTCGAGCTTCAGCGACGCGCGGATTCGTTCGGCTGCCTCGGGAATCTTGCCCGCCTGATAGAGCACGACTCCCGAGTAATGCAGCGCGGAGGCGTTCGTCGGGTCGGCAGCAAGAACGGCGTCGTAGCGCAGGAAAGCTTCGCGCAGCTTGCCCTCCCGGTGCAGGCGGTAGGCGCGGTCGAATTCGGTGGTGATACTCATGATGCGTCGCGGCGGAGCCGGTCGCCAGCGGTAAATGAACAGGATGCGAGAGGTTATCAGACCGCGCGTGATCAGCGGAGCGCGCTGGTACGCCAACCCATAAGTTTGCGTACTAGACGTCGAGTTCCCGGTAGTGCCGGAAGATGCCTTGCTCGTTGAAGGGCAAGCGGCGCGGTGACGCAACGTACGCGGCGATGCGCGGTCGCAGCCGCACGCGGTCGTGGAGGCCGGTCAATCCCGGGCACCGTTTTTCGAGCCCGGCCATTGCGTTCGGATACGCGTAGCGCAGGCCCGAAACGATCTGGAACATCGACAGGTCTACGTACGTAAGTGCGCGTCCCACGAGGAATCCCGGCGTGCGCGCGTTCCGCACGAGGCTGCGCTCGAAGTATCCGAGGAATTTCGGCAGCCGTTCCCGAACAAGACTCGCCGCCCGTTTCTTCGCCTCCCGGCGTTGCTCCTCGTAATACATGCTGCTTGCCAGCGGATGGTGACTGTCGTGCACTTCGTTCACGAGATCCGCGATCGTCAGTTGCAGCTGATGGGTCCACAGACGTCCCGCGTCATCGTCTGGAGCAAGTCCGTGGCGGGATCCCAGGAAGAGCAGGATGTTCGCGGTCTGGCCGATCAACTGCCGGCCAGCCTTCAGAAAGGGCGGGGCGAAGGACGGCCGCTTCACGCTTTCGCCATCGAGCAACGCCATCATCGCGTCTTCGCCGCCATCCTGCCGGCAGACATCAACGTAGTCGACCGCGGCTTCCTCCAGTGCGAGGCGGACGAATTCACCGCGACCCTGGATGCCCATCCAGTAGTAGAGCTCGTAGCGCATGGGACGCCTCCGGCTGACTCGTCACCGATTCCAGCCAGTATATGGGTCGATCCCGCACGTCGTCTCTTTCCTACAATTGTTGCAGTCGTTGCCGGACAGGACTTGCCTCCCGTTCACCGTAGAGTCTGATTCGCTTCAACTGTACGGGAGATACCCATGTTCGAAACGACCAACGACGACAGCGCGAACGCGCTGGAGTTGCTGAAGCGCGACCACGACGCGGTCGCCCGGCTCTTTCAGGAATACGACGAAATCAAGGACGGCGCCCAGGACTCCGAAAAGGAGAACCTCGTCGAGCAGATCTGCGACGCGTTGACGGTGCACGCGAAGATCGAGGAAACCATCTTCTATCCGGCCGCAAGGCGTGCGCTGCACGAGGAAGAAGGCAAGGATCTGCTGGATGAGGCTGCGGTCGAGCACCAGACGCTGAAGGATATCATCGGTCGCCTCGAAGCCGCGCCGACCGAGGATCCGCTGTACGACGCCGGTGTGAAAGTGCTGAGCGAGTACGTCAAGCACCACGTCCGCGAGGAAGAAAACGAGCTGTTTCCGAAGGTCCGTTCGAGCGACATGGACGTGCAGGCGGTCGGCCGTGAGCTCGCGGAGCGCAAGCAGCAGCTCGAGGCCCGTACATCGCACTCGTCGGATAACGGATCACGCGGACGCAAGGCGTCGCAAGGTAAACGCGGAACCGGGAACCCGGCGTCGCGTAGCGCGCATTGACGCATCGCAAGTCGCTGCGCATTCGCGGTCCCGGGTAACCCTGGACCGGACGAACGCAGCGGCCCGTCGATCAGTCGCGGGTGCCGGATGGTTCGCATATGCCGGCGGATCGTGATGGGACGGTTGACTGCCGACCCCCGCAATCCAGCGCACAGATGCCGGCAATGCCGCGCGCACGCAGGAGGAACGCGCTCGGTCCGATTGAAAAGCCTATCGATCGTGCGAATGAGCGAGCCGCGGCCGCGGTGCGGGGCGCAGCAGCAGAAAGAGCAACAGGCCGAATGCGCCGCTCCAGCAAAGCGAGCCAATCACCAGCAGCAGGCGTGAGTCGGCGGCGTCGTAGCCGGCCAGAACGCGCAGCACCGTCGCCACCGCCAGCAGTACCGTGGCGAACGACGGCAGGCGTGTGAGCG
>JALYSS010000030.1 GCA_030854685.1 Pseudomonadota bacterium
GTGCCGCGCCGCGCGCGCTGATCGCTTCGGCGGCGTCGCTCTTGGGGATGCGCCCGCCACGGCCGGTGCCGGCGACGCTCGCGGGGTCGACACCCTGCTCGGCCATCATCTTGCGCGCGGCGGGCAATGCGGTCACGACGTCTCCGGTACCAGGCGGCGTCGATGCCGACGACGCGGGCTTGGTCGACGCCGACGGGATCGCCGCAGCGGGCGCGGACGCCGGCGCAGTGCTCGTCGCTGGAGCGTTACTGGCGTCCGCCTTCGCGTCGGTATCGATCACGGCGATAACGTCGTTCGACGTGACGGTCGCGCCGTCGGGTCGCTTGATTTCCGCGAGCACGCCGTCGCCAGGTGCCGGCAATTCGAGCACGACCTTGTCGGTCTCGATGTCGATCAAATTTTCGTCGCGTTTGACCGCTTCGCCGGGTTTCTTGCGCCAGTTGACCAGCGTCGCGTCCGCGACCGACTCGGGCAACTGCGGAACCTTAACTTCGATTCTCATCGGAGCACTCTCGTTGTTTGGGGTCAGCGCTGTAAGTATTGCGGCAGAAGCGTCGTGATCAGGTCGCGAAAGGGTCCGCCGCAATACTTACAGCCCTGACCCCGAAGTGCCAGCTCTGACCCCGAAGTTCACCGCACGAGCACCATTTCGCCGGAACGCAGTTCAAGGGCAAACGCGTCTTCGATCAGTTGCTTTTGCTCGGCGTTGTGCTTGGCCGCATAACCGACCGCCGGCGACGCGGACACCGGACGGCCCGCGTACGCGAGCACTCTCCGGTCGTCGATATCGGAACGCATGTACGCGTTAAGCCGATACCAGGCGCCCTGGTTTTGCGGTTCTTCCTGGCACCAGACTACTTCCTTCGCGGCGGCGTACTTCGCGACTTCGCGCTTGTAGTCGTCGTGCGGGAACGGATACTGCTGCTCGAGCCGCAGGACCGCGACATCGTCGATCTTCCGCTCGCGGCGATACGCGCGGAGCTCGTAATACACCTTCCCGGAGCAGACGATCACCCGCCGCACCTTCTTCGGATCGATCGGGTCGACTTCGCCGATCACGTCCTGGAACCGGCCCTCCGCGAGATCACCAAGTGTCGACACCGCTTCCTTGTGCCGGAGCAGGCTCTTCGGCGTGATGACGATCAGCGGCTTGCGGAAAAAGCGGATCATCTGCCGGCGCAGAAGATGGAAGATCTGCGCCGGCGTCGTCGGCACGACGACCTGCATGTTGTGCTGCGCGCAAAGCTGCAGGTAGCGCTCGGGACGCGCCGACGAGTGCTCGGGGCCCTGCCCTTCGTAGCCGTGCGGCAGGAACAGCACGAGGTCGCAGATCCGTCCCCATTTCACCTCGCCCGCGCTGATGAACTGGTCGATCACGACTTGCGCGCCGTTGGCGAAATCACCGAACTGCGCCTCCCAGATCACGAGTTGATTCGGCTCGGAAGTCGTGTAGCCGTATTCGAACGCCAGCACGGCGTTCTCGGTCAGCACCGAATCGATGATCTCGAAATCCGATTGACCTTCCTTGATGTGCTGCAGCGGAATCCAGGTGCCCGCGTCCCATTTCTCGCGGTTCTGGTCATGCAGCACCGCATGGCGATGCGAAAACGTGCCGCGGCCGATGTCTTCGCCGGACATGCGCACGCCAAAATTCTGGTCGACCAGCGACGCATACGCGAGGATCTCGCCCATTCCCCAGTCGATCGGCTGCTTGCCTTCGACCATCGCGCGGCGATCGGCCATGATCTTCTCGACGCGCGAGTGCAGCTTGAAGTTGGATGGAACCGTTGTCGCCTTCACGCCGAGTTCCTCGAGGTGCGCGATTGGCACGCCGGTGTCGGCGGCGTCGGTCCAGCGACGGTTCGTGTACGGCGACCAGTCGATGATGAACGGTGGCTTGTAATTCGACAGCACCGTCGTGTTCGTGTGGTAACCCTTGTCCATTGCCGTGCGGTACGTGGCGATCATCGCGTCGGCGTCGTCACCGGTTATCACGCCCTCATTGACGAGGCGCTCCGCGTAAAGCTTGCGCGCACCGGGATGCTGGTGGATCTTCTTGTACATCAGCGGCTGCGTGATCATCGGTTCGTCGGCCTCGTTATGGCCGAGCCGGCGGAAGCAGACGAGGTCGATGAACACGTCCTTGTGGAAGCGCTGCCGGTAATCGAGCGCGAGTTCGGTGGCAAGCAGGCACGCCTCCGGGTCGTCGCCGTTCACGTGGAAGATTGGCGCCTCGACCATCTTCGCGACGTCCGTGCAATAAAGCGTGCCGCGCACGTCGCGCGGGTCGGACGTCGTGAAGCCGATCTGGTTGTTGACGACGATGTGGATCGTGCCACCGGTGTAGTAGCCGCGCGTTTGCGCCATGTTCAGGCATTCCTGGACGACGCCCTGCCCGGCAATGGCCGCATCGCCGTGGATCAGAACCGCCAACACCTGATCGCCGCGAGCATCCTTGCGCCGATGCTGGCGGGCGCGGACGCTCCCCTCGACAACCGGATTGACGATTTCCAGGTGCGACGGATTGAATGCGAGCGTCACGTGCACGGGTCCGCCCGTCGTCGAGACATCCGACGAGAAACCCTGGTGATACTTAACGTCGCCGGTTGGGAAATCCTGCGGCGCCTTGCCCTCGAATTCCGAGAACAGGTCGCTCGGCATCTTTCCGAGCGTGTTGACGAGCACGTTGAGCCGGCCTCGATGCGCCATGCCGAGCACGATTTCCTGCACGCCCGAGCCGCCGGCGCGCTGGATCAGCAGGTCGAGCATCGGGATCATCGAATCGCCGCCTTCGCCGGAAAAGCGCTTCTGGCCGACGTATTTGGTGTGCAGATAGCGCTCGAGCGTCTCCGCCGCCGTGAGCCGCTCGAGGATGTGCCTCCGCTCCTCGGCGCTGAAGCTTGGACGCGACCGGATCGGCTCGAGCCGCTCCTGGACGAAGCGCTTCGTCGGCGTGTCCGAGATGTACATGTACTCCGCGGCGAACGTGCGCGTGTACGTGTCCTTCAACGCGGCGATGATGTCGCGTAGCCGCATCCGCGCAGGACCGGCCCTGAATGATCCGACGTCGAACGGCGTATCGAGGTCGGCGTCGGTGAAGCCGTACGTGGAAAGGTCGAGGTCGGGAATGTACGCAGGCTCCTGGCGCTTCAGCGGATCGAGATCGGCATGCAGCATCCCGAGCGTGCGGTACTTGCTGATGAGACGCAGCACCAGCACCTGCTTGTGCATCGTCGTCTCGTCGACCATCGCGCCGGCGACGCGGCGATTGCGCGCGAGCTGGCGAAACGACTCGACAACGGCCTCGTGCGGCACGTCGGGCGCATTGCCCTTCAGCTCGTCGAAATAGCTTTGCCACCCGGGCGACACGTTGGCCCGATCTCCGAGGTACGACTCGTACAGCTCCTCGATGAACGGCGCGTTGCTGCCGAACAGCGCGCTCGTCGCCTCGAATTCCTTCATCGTGCCCATGGATGGAAAACTTCCGATGTGCGCGGGGCAGCCGCGGGCTGTCCCGTATTTGAGGTTAACGTTCCGAGATTGGCCTCACACTGCGCCGTCGCGCCCCCGTGAACAGTTGCCGGGGGCGCCCGATCTTGTACTCGGGGTCGGACACCATTTCGTTCAACTGCGCGATCCAGCCGACGGTGCGCGCAAGCGCGAAAATCGCGGTGAAGAGCTGCGCCGGAATGCCGATCGCCTTCTGCACGATCCCCGAGTAGAAGTCGACGTTCGGGTAAAGCTTGCGCTGGACGAAATAGTCGTCCTCGAGCGCGATCTTCTCGAGCGACATCGCGAGCTTGAACAGCGGATCGTCGCCGAGCCCGAGCTCGCTCAGCACTTCGTAACAGGTCTCGCGCATCAGCTTCGCGCGCGGATCGTAGTTCTTGTAGACGCGGTGCCCGAAGCCCATCAGCCGCACGCTCGAGTTCTTGTCCTTCACTTTCGCGATGTACTCGCCGATCCGGGCAACGCCACCCTGCGCCTGGATGTCATAGAGCATGTTGAGCGCCGCTTCGTTGGCGCCGCCGTGCGCGGGACCCCAGAGGCACGCGACGCCCGCTGCAATCGCCGCGAACGGGTTGGTGCCGGACGACGCGCACAGACGCACCGTCGACGTCGACGCGTTCTGCTCGTGATCGGCGTGCAGGATGAAGATGCGGTCGAGCGCGCGCACCAGCACGTCGTTGACCTTGTAATCCTCGCAGGGCGTCGCGAACATCATCCGCATGAAGTTCGCCGCATACGACAATTCGTTTCGCGGATAGATGTACGGCTGGCCGCAGGAATACTTGTACGCCATCGCGATCAACGTGGGCATCTTCGCGATCAGGCGGATCGCCGAGATGTCGCGCTGGTGGGCGTCGTTCAGGTTGATCGAGTCCGGATAGAACGCGGACAGCGCGCCGACGAGGCCCGTCAGCACCGCCATCGGGTGCGCGTCGCGGCGGAAGCCGCGCAGGAAGAACTGCATCTGCTCGTTGACCATCGTGTGATTGGTCACGCGGCCGACGAAATCATCCCTCTGGACCTGGTTCGGCAACTCGCCGTACAGCAGCAGATAGCAGGTGCCGAGGTAGTCGGAGCGGACGGCGAGTTCCTCGATCGGGTAGCCGCGGTAGAGCAGTTCGCCCTTGTCGCCGTCGATGTAGGTGATCGCCGAGCTGCAGGCGGCGGTCGACATGAAGCCCGGGTCGTAGGTGAACCTGCCGGTCTTCGCGTAAAGCGTGCGGATGTCGATCGCTTCCGGGCCGATCGTCCCGGTGAGGATCGGAAACGTGACCGACGGCGAGCCGTCGGAGAACTGGATCGTGGCGGTGCGGTCGTTCATCGAACGTCCTTC
>JALYSS010000035.1 GCA_030854685.1 Pseudomonadota bacterium
GTCTTGCCAGCGTTTGTCCTTCATGATGTTCTCCGGTAGCCAAGTAATCCGTTGGACGCTTCTACGGGTCCGGGATTCCCGCATGGGAGCCATTCGGCCGCAAAAATATTGGAGGATTTACAACGCCACCGTGAGCTAGCGTTTACGCATCCGTTCGATGTTATGCGGCGCATCGGCGCGCTGCGCCGTCGCTTCGCGTACGACGAGCAATTCTGCGGCGATCGCGACCGATCCGATCAACCCGAGGTAGCGCCAGTCGTCGCGCGCAAGCGCGGCCTGGATCAGCGTCAAATCCAGCGCGTGGTTGTGCGTCGTGACGACGACGAAGGCGCCTGCCGGCGCATCCTGCAGCTCGACTTCCGGGACGTCGGTAACGACGACCTCGACGTTTCCCGGTACGTCCGCAGGAAAATCGGCGGCGCGGGAATCGATCCACCGCACGTGCGAACGTCGCCCACGGAAGCGTATCGGAACATCGCGCGACGTCGCGATCCTGTACGTCGACATCTGTTGCATCACGATAGCACAGCGCAAACGCTCCGGCGTCGCGTCACGGAGCGGGCGGGAATCGCATGCTAAGCTTGCCCGCATGCTGCCGATGCGCCATTCGCAAACCGTGGCATTCGCCCCGCCCCGCTGATGGCCGCGCTCGCGATTTCGGACACACCGGATGGCCGGCGCGTGCTGGCGCTTTCCGGCCGCCTGGATGCGACGACGATTCGCCGCGTCTGGGCCGAAGGCCGACAGGCGATTGCCGCCGTCCCCGAACGGCATGTCGTCGTCGATGCGTCCCACGTCGATTACTGCGATGGTGCGGGCATCGCGCTGCTCGTCGATCTCATCGCCCAGCGCAAGGCGGGTGACGTGCAGGTCGCTCATCTTGCGCCCGCCTTCGAGACACTGCTCGAGCAATTCGACGCACAAGAGCTCGCGCAGGATCGGGATCCGCCGCCGCCGCGCCGGTCGGCCATCGAGGAAGTGGGCGTCATCGCTGCCGGCATGGGCGAGGATCTGCGTCAGCAAATCGTCTTTGTCGGCGAAGTGGCGGCGGCGCTGTTCTACGCCGTGCTGCATCCGTCGTCGATTCGCTGGAAGGACGTGTGGCGCATCTGCGAGCAAGTCGGCGCCGACGCGCTGCCAATCGTCGCGCTGATCTCGTTTCTGCTTGGCATGATCCTCGCATTCCAGTCGGCGATTCCGATGCGCCGGTTCGGCGCCGAAATCTTTGTCGCGGACCTGATCGGCCTCGCGATGTTGCGCGAACTGGGACCGTTGATGACGGCGATCCTGCTCGCCGGGCGTTCGGGCGCGGCGTTCGCCGCCGAGATCGGCACGATGACCGTCAACCAGGAAGTCGACGCGCTCACGACGATGGGGCTCGATCCCGTGCGCTTCCTGGTGACGCCGCGTATCATCGCCGCGCTGCTGATGACACCGCTGTTGACGTTGTTCGCCGACCTGCTCAGCCTGGTCGGCGGCGCCATCACGCTGCAAAGCTTCTCGATCCCGTACGTAACGTTCATCCACGAGGTCGAAGGCATTGTCGACTATTCCGATTTCATGGCCGGTTTCGTCAAGTCCTTCGTGTTCGCGATCCTGATCGCCGGGATCGGATGCCTGCGCGGCTTGCAGACGACCGCCGGCGCATCGGCGGTCGGCGACGCGGCGACGCGTGCCGTCGTTTCGGGCATCGTCCTGCTGGTCGCCGTCGACGGCGTGTTCGCCGTCATTTATTACGTTCTGGACATCTGAACGATGCCGGACAGCGCCGAACCGATTATCCGCGTGCGCGATTTGGCCGTCGGCTACGCAGACGTCGTGCTGCTCGAGCACATGAGCTTCGATGTGCGGCGCGGCGAGATCTTCGTGATCCTCGGCGGGTCGGGAAGCGGCAAGAGCACCCTGCTGAAGCACATGATCGGCCTCGACGAGCCCATGGCGGGCAGCGTGATCATCGACGGCGACGACATCGTCACGGCGACCGGGGATGCGCGCCGCGCGATCCTGCGCAAGATCGGCGTGATGTACCAGTCGGGCGCGCTGTTCGGCTCGATGACGCTCGCCGAGAACGTCCGCCTGCCGCTCGAGGAATACACGGACCTCGAGTCCGACGAGATCGGGCTGATCGCGCGGATGAAGCTTTCGCTCGTGGGCCTCGGCCTTTTCACCGGACACCTGCCGGCGGAAATATCGGGCGGCATGCAGAAGCGCGCTGCGATCGCGCGCGCCATGTCGCTCGATCCGACGATCCTGTTCCTCGACGAGCCGTCCGCGGGCCTGGACCCGATCACGTCGGCCGAGCTCGACGCGCTGATCAAGCGGCTGGCGCGAAACCTCGGCGTGACGTTCGTCGTCGTCACGCATGAGCTGCCGAGCATCTTTGCGATTGCCGATCGCGTGATCATGCTCGATCGCCGCGCGAAGGGTATCGTGGCCGACGGCGATCCGCGTAAGCTTCGCGACGAAAGCGCCGATCCTTGGGTGCGCCAGTTCTTCAACCGCGAAGCCGAGGCGCTGTCGGCATGAGCGTCGCCGGCCCGGCCCAAGACGCGAATTGCTCCCCCACCGGGGGCAGCGCAGCGGCCGCATTGGCTGATGCGGCCGCAAGCGTGGGGGGGCCATGAGCGCCGTCGGGCCGTCCCAAGGAGCTAACTCCCCCGCCGGGGGCAGCGCAGCGGCCGTATTGGCTGATGCGGCCGCAAGCGTGGGGGGGCCATGAGCGCCGTCGGGCCGTCCCAAGGAGCGAATAACTCCCTCGCCGGGGGCAGCGCAGCGGCCGTATTGGCTGATGCGGCCGCAAGCGTGGGGGGGCCATGAGCCAGAAAGCGAATTACTTCAAGCTCGGGCTGTTCGTCATCGGCGCCATCGCCGCCGGTATCGCCGTGCTGCTCGTGATCGGCACCGGGCGCTGGCTCAAGCCCCGCACGACGATCGAGACGTATTTCAACGAGTCGGTGCAGGGCCTCGACATCGGATCGAAGATGAAATACCGCGGCGTCGTGATCGGCGAAGTGACGCGAATCAGCTTCACCTACGTCGAGTACGAGCAGGCCAAGCCGATGAACCAGCGCAAGCGCTACGTGCTCGTCGAGGCGCAGATCGAGCCGCGTCTCGTCGGCGGCAAGGCGGCGAACGACATCGCGAGCCCCGAGTCGAGCAAGCTCGAAGTCGAGCGCGGATTGCGCGTGCACCTGGCGCCGCAAGGCATCACCGGAACCAACTACCTCGAGCTCGATTACGTGGACACGCTGCCCGCGCCCGTGCTGCCGATCGACTGGATGCCCGATAACATCTACATTCCGAGCACGCCATCGACCGTGGCGACGTTCGTGAGCGCGGCCACCGAGATCCTCGACCGTCTGCACCGGCTCGACATCGAGGCGACGGTCGCCAACCTCAACAAGCTGCTCGTCACGACGAACGAGCGCGTCGCGAGTCTCGACACCGCGGCGATCTCGCAGCGCACCGAACGCACGCTGTCGAAGATCGACACCACGCTGGACGGGATCGCGAGCAGGAAGATCTCGAACGAGGCGGTCGGGCTGCTCGCCGAACTGCGGCAGACGAACAGTGAACTGAAGTCGTTCCTCGCCAATCCGGCGCTCGCGAAGCTTCCGGGCGATACGTCGGCGACGCTCGCGGGCGTCCGCCAGCTCGTCAGCGATCCCAAGCTTCCGCAGTCGATTGCGCACATGGAACGTACGCTCAGTCGTCTCGACCGGATCTTCGGCGCCGGCGAAGCGGATCTCGGCACGACGTTCCAGAATCTGCGCCAGATCACTGACAACCTGCGCGATCTCACGGAAGACGCGAAGCGCTATCCGTCCAACCTGCTGTTCGGGGCGCCGCCGCCCCCGCTGGAGCCCGCGCGATGAGATATGGGGTCAGATACGATTTTCGAGCGCCGATCGTTCCACGTCACCGGTGGTTCCGGAAATCGTGTCTGATCCCGTTTTCCACACGCTGGAAATTGGCTCCGATTACATTTTTCACGACGCAGCGAAGCCTTCACGGCCGCAGAGTATTGCTGGCTTCGCTATTGCTTGCACTCGGCGCGGGTTGCTCCGCCATCACCAGGCCGCCCGTGGTGCGCCAGACGTTCCTGCTCGATCCGCCTGCGCCTCCCGCGGTTGCGCATTCGCAGCCGGGTGCATTGCACGTGGGTATCGTCAATGTCGCGGCGCCGTTCCGCGGCAAGACCTTCGTCTACCGCGTGAGCGACCTGCGCTTCGACTCGGACTATTACTTCGAGTTTTTCGTGCCGCCGGCCACGATGCTGACCGAGCAGACGGCGCGTGCGCTCGACCGTGCCAAGGCGTTTACGCGAATCGCGGAGCCCGGCGCGGCGACGGAAGCGGATTGGGAGCTGAACGGATTCGCGAGCGCGCTCTATGCCGATACGCGCGAAGCCACCAAGCCGGCGGCCGAGCTCCACATCACCTATTACCTCACTCCGACTGCCGGATCGCAGCAGACGCCGGTATGGTCCCACGAGTATCGACAACATGTTCCGATGCGCGATGCGACACCCGCCGCGTACGCCGAGGCGCTCAACAAGGC
>JALYSS010000036.1 GCA_030854685.1 Pseudomonadota bacterium
GATGAAGGCGTACCTGTCCGGCGTCGGCGAGGCGAAGAAGGTCGACGATATGACCGTCGACATCATCACGACCGGTCCGGCGCCGGTGCTGCTGCGCCAGCTGACCGACGTGCGCATCATGAGCAAGTCGTGGTGCGAGAAGCATAACGTCGTCGAGGTGCAGGACTATCTGCAGAAGGAAGAAACCTACGCCGTCGGCCACGCGAACGGCACGGGGCCCTACGTGCTGAAGGCGCGCGAGCCGGACGTGAAGACCGTGCTCGACACGAACCCGAAGTGGTGGGGCAAGATGGAGGGCAACGTGACCGAGATCGTCTATACGCCGATCAAGTCGGCCGCAACGCGCACGGCGGCGCTCCTTTCGGGAGAGATCGATTTCGCGCTCGACCCGCCGCTGCAGGATCTGCCGAAGCTCAAGTCCGATCCGAACATCAAGGTCGTCGCGGGCGAGGAAAACCGGACGATCTTCATCGGCATGGATCAGAAGAGCGACGAGTTGAAGTACTCGAGCGTCAAAGGCAAGAACCCGTTCAAGGACCTCCGCGTGCGCGAGGCGCTGTACACGGGAATCGACATCGAGACGATCAAGCGCACGCTGATGCGAGGGCTGTCGATCCCGACCGGTGA
Source organism: Pseudomonadota bacterium (assembly GCA_030854685.1). Taxonomy (GTDB): domain Bacteria; phylum Pseudomonadota; class Gammaproteobacteria; order Burkholderiales; family Casimicrobiaceae; genus VBCG01. The sequence goes on from JALYSS010000036.1 coordinate 628, forward strand.
GCTCATCACGCCGCAGGTCTATGGCTACTTTCCCGCGGCGAACAAGCGGCCGGCGTACGACATCGCGAAGGCGAAGGCGCTCCTGAAGGAAGCGGGCTACCCGGACGGGTTCGACGTGACGCTCGACTGCCCGAACGATCGTTACATCAACGACGCGCTGATCTGCCAGGCGATCACGTCGATGTGGGCGAAGATCGGGCTCAAGGTGACGCTCGACGCGATGCCGAAGGCGCAGTACTTCGCGAAGATCAACAAGCATGACACCAGCCTCTACATGCTCGGCTGGGCGGTCGCGACGTTCGATGCGCAGGACGCGCTGATCAACCTCGTCCATACGCCGGACGGCAAGGGCAACGGGGAGTACAACGACGGCGGCTACAGCAACCCGAAGATGGATGAGCTGATCGACAACATGTCGCGCGAAGGCGACGTCAAGAAGCGTCTCGAGATGATCCACGAGGCGCTGATGATGCACACGCAGGACGTCGCCCACCTGATGCTGCACCAGCAGATCATCCCGTGGGCGATGCGCAAGAACATCGCGGTCACGCACAGCGCGGACAATCGCCTGCGCATGTGGTGGGTGCACGTCAACTGATGCGATGACGTGACGGCCGGGTGGCGGACGCCGCCCCGGCCTTTCCGTTGGAGAAGCGACCCGATGCCGGCGTTCATCATCCGTCGCCTGCTGCAGGCGATCGTCGTCATGCTGGTCGTGGCACTCGTCGCGTTCTCGCTGTTCCAGTATGTCGGTGATCCGGTCCAGTTGATGATGGGCCAGTTTGCCACGCCGGACGACCGCATTCGGCTGACGCACGACCTCGGCCTCGACCAGCCGTTCTGGGTCCAGTTCTACCGCTTCATCGTCAATGCGGTGCACGGCCAGTTCGGCGTGTCGTTGCGGATCGGCAAGCCGGTCTCGGTCCTGCTCGCGCAACGAATCCCCGCAACGCTCGAGCTCAGCATCTGCGCGGCGCTCCTCGCGTTGATCGTCGGCATCCCGGCGGGCGTCTATTCCGGCCTTCGTCCCCATTCGTGGCTCGCGCGCACCGCGCTGTCGCTGTCGCTCCTCGGCGTGTCGCTGCCGACGTTCCTGATCGGCATCCTGCTGATCCTGGTGTTCGCCGTGGAGCTTGGCTGGCTGCCGGCGTTCGGGCGCGGCGAGGTGGTGTCGCTCGGCTGGTGGTCGACGGGACTCCTGACTCGCAGCGGCCTCCGGTCGCTGATTCTGCCGACGATCACGCTCGGCCTGTTCCAGCTGACGCTCATCATGCGGCTCGTTCGCTCCGAGATGCTCGAGGTGCTCCGCACCGATTACATCAAGTTCGCGCGGGCGCGGGGCCTGCGCGATCGCGCGGTCAACTTCGGCCATGCGCTCAAGAACACGCTCGTCCCGGTGATCACGATCACGGGCTTGCAGCTCGGTTCGATCATCGCGTTCTCGATCATCACCGAGCAGGTGTTCCAGTGGCCCGGCATGGGACTGCTCTTCATCCAGGCCGTGAGCTACGTGGACATCCCGGTGATGGCCGCGTACCTCTGCCTGATCTCGGTGGTCTTCGTGACGATCAATCTCATCGTCGACCTGTTGTACTACGTCGTGGATCCACGCCTGCGCATCGATCGTCCGGGCAGCGCAGGCCAGTAGCATGGCGAATCGCGCGGCGACCGCGCTCCACCAATCCTGGGACAGCGATCTCGCTTACAGCTTCCGGCACTCGCCGTACGCGATCGTCGCGGCGGCCGTGTTTCTGCTCTGTGTCGGCAGCGCGCTATTCGCGCCGTGGGTCGCGCCGCACAACCCGTTCGACCTCGGGCAGCTCGACCTGTCGAATTCGCTGAAGCCCCCGGCGTGGCTGCCCGGCGGGGATGCCGTGTTCCCGCTCGGTACCGACGATCAGGGCCGCGACATCCTGTCGACAATCCTGTTCGGTGCGCGCATATCGCTGCTGGTCGGGGTCTGCGCCGTGCTGTTGTCGATGGTGCTCGGCGTGTTGCTCGGTCTGATCGCGGGCTACGTCGGCGGCTCAACAGACGCTTTCATCATGCGCGTCGCCGATGTGCAGCTGTCGTTTCCGGCGATCCTGATCGCGCTCCTGATCGACGGCGTCGCGCGCGCGCTGCTTCCCGGCGCGCACGACAGCATGGCGTTCTACGTGCTGGTGCTGTCGATCGGCGTTTCCGGATGGGTGCAGTACGCGCGAACGGTGCGCGGCTCGACGCTCGTCGAGAAGAACAAGGAATACGTGCAGGCAGCACGGCTCTTCGGCATTCATCCGCTCGCCATCATGGGGCGCCACGTCCTGCCGAACGTGCTCGGGCCGGTGCTCGTCATCGCGACGATCCACATCGCGACGGCCATCATCACCGAGGCGACGCTGTCGTTCCTCGGCGTAGGCGTTCCGCCGACGGAGCCATCGCTCGGCACGCTGATCCGGATCGGCAACGACTTCCTGTTCTCGGGCGAGTGGTGGGTGACGCTCTTTCCCGGACTGGCGCTCGTCGTGATGGTGCTGGCGATCAACCTGCTCGGCGACTGGCTGCGCGACGCGCTCAATCCGCGGCTACGCACGTGACGGAGCTCTTATGATCCCCCCACGCTTGCGGCCGCATTGGTCAATACGGCCGCTGCGCTGCCCCCCAGGGGGAGCACCCGCGCCTTGGGGCGGCCCGGCGACGCGGGCGATCCCCCCACGCTTGCGGCCGCATTGGCCGATAGGAGCGCTGCGCTGCCCCCCAGGGGGAGCACCCGCACCTTGGGGCGGCCCGGTGGCGCGGGGGGCCACGCCATGGCAACGCCGAGCGCCGTAATGGCCCCGGAGGTTACCGGGGTCGTCTCGCGTCCACTCCTCGACGTGCGCCACATGCGCATCGAGTTTCCGACGCGACGCGGCATCCTGACCGCGGTCGATGACGTGTCGTTCGAGATCGCACCGGGCGAAGTGCTCGGCGTCGTCGGTGAGTCGGGCGCCGGCAAATCGCTGACCGGGGCGGCGATCATCGGCCTCCTCGAGCCGCCGGGACATGTCGCTGCCGGTGAAATCCTTCTCGATGGCATGCGGATCGACCGATTGCCGCAC
>JALYSS010000058.1 GCA_030854685.1 Pseudomonadota bacterium
GAAGAGGGCGAACTGCTCGGTGAGCTTCGGCGCGTTCGACTGCTCGAAGTTGTACGTCGACTGCTCGACCTCGTTCTGGTGATGGACGTCGCCGTATGTCAACGTCCGCCCGATCCCGCCTCCTTTCGCCGTCGTCCATGCAAGGTCGAACACGTTTTCCTTGCCCTGCAGATAAAGGGCGAGACGTTCGAGCCCGTAGGTGATTTCACCGGTGATCGGGTTGCAGTCGAGCCCGCCCACCTGCTGGAAATATGTGAATTGCGTCACTTCCATCCCGTTCAGCCACACTTCCCAGCCGAGGCCCCACGCGCCGAGCGTCGGGTTCTCCCAATCGTCCTCGACGAAGCGGACGTCGTTGTGGGTGAGGTCGAAGCCGAGTGCTGCGAGCGAACCAAGGTAGAGATCGAGAATATCGGTCGGCGCGGGCTTCAGCACGACCTGGAATTGATAGTAATGCTGCAGCCGACTGGGATTTTCGCCGTAGCGACCGTCCTTCGGCCGTCGCGACGGCTGCACGTACGCCGCGCGCCAGGGTTCCGGCCCGAGCGCGCGCAGAAATGTCGCCGTGTGCGACGTGCCCGCGCCGACTTCCATGTCGTACGGCTGCAGAAGCGCGCAGCCCCGCTCGTCCCAGTACCGTTGCAGGTCGAGTATGAGTTGCTGGAACGTTTGCATGTCGGACGCGGTGTTGGTCACGAGGGGAAGCCGCCGCGATTTTACCTGCGTCGCGCGGAAAAGATCGCCGCGACGATCAGCACCGCGCAGAGCACGAGCACGGCCCCATCACCGACGCGCATGTACGGCGTCGCACCGGTGCGTCCTGCAACGGTCACTTCGAGCACGCCGGTGGTGAACCACGGCAGACGCGCGATTTCGCGGCCGTCCTGTCCAATCGCCGACGTAATGCCGGTGTTCGTCGCACGCAGCATCGGTCGCCCGAGTTCGAGCGCGCGCATCGCGGCGATCTGGTTGTGCTGCTCGGCGGCGATCGAATGGCCGTACCACGCGTCGTTGGTGACGTTCACGAGCAGGTGCGCGTCGCGCGCGCCGTGGATCAGCTCGCTGCCGAACGCGTCCTCGTAGCAGATGTCGACGGCAACGCGCTCGCCGGCGACGACCAGCGCCGGCTGCGTGGCGCTGCCGCGCGCCTGGTCGGCGAGCGGAATGTGGAGCACCGAGCGCACGAACCAGCCGAGAATCGGCTTCAGCGGAATCGTTTCACCGAAGGGCACCAGATGATGCTTGCGGTAGAACTGCAAATCGCTCGTGCCAAGTGCGACGACCGTGTTGTAGTAGCGCGGCTCGTCGCTGCCGGGTTCGGGTGGCTCGGCGGTGAAGAGGCCGAGCAGCACGTCGCCATCGCGCGCGCTCGCCGTGCGGATCAGCGACAGCAGCACGGTGTCGGGAATTTCATCCGAGAACACCGGGAAAGCGCTTTCGGGGAGCACGATCAGCCGGCCGCGACTCATCGCGACGAGACGCAGGTAGTGCTCGAACGTGTCCGCGCGAAACCTTGGATCGAACTTGACGTCCTGCATGACGTTACCCTGCACGAGCGAGACCGGCAGCGGCGGCCCCGACGGCCGCGTCCATTCGACGTGCGAGAGCGCCACGCCGGCGACGACCAGTGCGACCGCGCTGCCCGCGGCGGTCCGCGACGCGCGACGCGCGTTTTCCGCAAGGGCATCGACCAAACGTGCGAGGAGCGCCGCGACGAGCGCGACCGCAAGCGTGACCAGATAGACGCCGCCAACCGGCGCGTAACCGCGGACAAGTCCGTCGGGAATCTGCGAATAGCCGAGCGCAAGCCACGGGAAGCCGGTGAACAGGTAGCTGCGTATCCATTCGGTAGCCGTGAAGGCCCCTGCCGCAATCATCAAGCGGGCCCACGACTCGGGCGGCGCGAAGCGCGCGGCGAGAAAGCCGGCCGCCGCGGGCCACAGCGCGAGGTAGGCAACGAGGATCGCGATCGCGACAAGCGCAAGCCACAGCGGCATGCCGCCGAAGGTGACGAGCGCGATCGTTAGCCATGACGCACCGGCGCCAAAAAGCCCGACGCCGAACGCGAAACCGTGCATCGCGGCGTCCCAAGGCTTTTCCGCGCGCTGCCACAGCCAGAAGAGCAGTGTGAGCGTGACGAAAGCGAGGCCGGAAACACCGAACGGCGCGAACGCGAACACCGTGCAGGCGCCGGCTGCGGCAGCGAGCGCGAGCGACAACCCGCGCGCGAGCGTCATCGCGTTGCGCCGGGGATGATCAGCCTCCCTCGTCGTCGGCCGGCGGCGGCGCTATCCGCTCGACCTGCAGCGTATGCAGTCTCCGGCTGTCGGCGCGGAGCACGCGGAAGCGAAAGTCGCCGAGCGTCGTCATTTCGCCGCGCTTCGGCAGGCGGCCGAACGCCTGCAGGACCAGTCCGCCGACCGTATCGAATTCCCCGTCTTCGAACGGCGTTCCGAATTGCGCGTTGAAATCGCCGATCTCGGTCTGCGCCTTGACGCGGAAGCGGCCGTTCGCCTCCGCAATGATGTTGTCCTCGCTCTCATCGAAGTCGTATTCGTCCTCGATGTCACCGACGATCTGCTCGAGCACGTCCTCGATCGTGACGAGGCCCGATACGCCACCGTATTCGTCGACCACGATCGCGATGTGATTCCGGTTCGCGCGGAATTCGCGCAGCAGCACGTTGAGACGCTTCGACTCCGGTACGAACACCGCCGGCCGCAGCGTTTCGCGCAAGCTGAAGCCTTCGGGATTCGCGTAGTAGTTGAGCAGTTCCTTCGCGAGCAGGATGCCGACGACGTCGTCCTTCGATTCGCCGATCACCGGGAAGCGCGAGTGCTTCGTGTCGATAATGAGCGGCATGAACTCCGGCGGTGAATCGTCGATCGACACGCAATCGATCTGCGCGCGCGGAATCATGATGTCGCGCACCGTCGTTTCGGAAACCGACAGGACGCCCTCGATCATCGACAGCGCGTCGGCGTCGAGCAGCCGGCGCTCGAACGCGCCGCGCAGGAGCGCGAGCAATTCCTCCCGGTCTTCGGGTTCGTGCGTCAGGAATGCCGACAACCGTTCGAGGAGGGTGGGCTTCTCGTCCGGCGAATCGAAAGGTGTGGCCATCAGGTGTCGTGGGCGTACGGATTCCCGTACCCGAGGTCGCGCAACAGCGTGGCCTCTCGCGCCTCCATCAGGGCCGCGGCGTCGTCGCGCTCATGGTCGTATCCCTGCAGATGCAGCACGCCGTGGATCACCAGGTGCGCGTAATGCGCTCTCAACGTCTTGTGCTGAGCGCGGGCCTCTTTCGCAATGGCGGGCGCACACAACACGATGTCGCCTGCGAGCGACACCCCGTCATCGTACACGAATGTGAGAACGTTCGTCGCGCGGTCGCCGCCGCGATAACGCGCGTTGAGCGCGCGACCTTCGCGGCCGCCGACGAAACGAAGCGTGACCTTCGCGTCGCGCTCCAGCGTCGCCCGGACCCACCGGCGCAGCGTCGGGCGCTTCGGCACATCCGCCGTGTCGACCGTCGATTGGACGGTGAGCGACAGCCGCGGTATCTGGCTGGTCGCTGTATTCGCTCCCTCGCCCCGCTGGCGGGGAGAGGGCTGGGGTGAGGGGCGTCTAGGCGCTCGAGTCGCGGTCGTAGGCATCGATGATTTTCTGCACCAGCGGATGACGAACGACGTCAGCGCTCGTGAAGCGCACGAAGGCGATGCCGCGCACGCCTTTCAACACGCGTTCGGCTTCGATGAGGCCGCTCTTCTGGCCGCGCGCGAGGTCGATCTGCGTGACGTCGCCGGTGATGACGGCTCTCGTGCCGAAGCCAATACGCGTCAGGAACATCTTCATCTGCTCCGGCGTCGTGTTCTGCGCTTCGTCCAGGATGATGAACGAGTGATTGAGCGTGCGCCCGCGCATGTAGGCGAGCGGTGCCAACTCGATCGTCTGCCGCTCGAAGAGCTTCCCTGCCTTGTCGAAGCCCATCAGGTCGTAGAGCGCGTCGTAGAGCGGTCGCAGGTACGGATCGACCTTCTGGGCGAGATCTCCGGGCAGGAAACCGAGCCGCTCGCCCGCCTCGACGGCGGGGCGCACGAGCACGATCCGCTTCACGGTATCGCGTTCCAGCGCATCGACGGCGCACGCGACGGCGAGATACGTCTTGCCGGTCCCCGCCGGGCCGATGCCGAAGCTGATGTCGTGCGAGCGGATCGCGTCGAGATAGGCCACCTGATTCGGCGTGCGGCCGTGCAGGTCCGCGCGCCGGGTGCGGAGCAGCGGGCCGTCGTCGCCGACCGCATCGCCCGTTGCGCCCGGATCGATTCGCGGGCGCGTCGAAATCTCGACGAGTCCGAGGTGGATGTCGTCGACGGACAACGGCTTTTCGGCGTCCGCGTGGAAGCGCTGAAGTGCGCGTTCGCCGCGCTCGACTTGCGCCGGTGATCCGGTAACGCTGAACGTGGCACTGCGACGCGCGATCGTCACATCGAGCGCCGCTTCGATTTGACGCAGGTTCGCGTCGAGCGGCCCGCAAAGGTTCGCGAGCGCGCGATTGTCGTCCGGCCCGAGCGTCAGCGTTTCGGTCACGCGTCCGTTGTCCAGCCCCGCGGGTCCGTCACTCGGCGCGCCGGCGCGACCGCGACCCGGTGCGCGCCGTACGGGCGAGGTCAAACCGCCTGGCGGACGAGAGGCGCCTTTTGCGCTTCGTCCAGCATGGCCGCCATTTCCAGAATGTGCGCCTTCGCCTCCGCGGACATGCGGCGGGTCGATGCCGACACGAGCTCGGCGTGCAGGCGCGTCGCGTCGACGCGGAGCAACGCGCGCGCATCGGCGGGCATCGAACCGGCCGGGCGCACCAGCGCCATTGCGACCCGCATCGCGTATTCGCGCTGCAGGTTGCGACGGAAAAGCGTTATATCCTTGCCGCTCCTGAGTTCGCTCCACACGGCGTTGTGCAACGTCGTGTAGAGCTCGGAGAGCTTCAGCGCGGTCCTCGGGTCGTCCACTTTCGCCGCGTTGTTCAGCAGGCGCTGGGCGATCGGCGCGCTCATCAGCGTGTCGAGCACGTTGCGCTGCAGGCCGAGCACCTGCTGGTCGATGGACAGGTCGAGCGGGGGCGCCGGGCGGCCGAGTTCCGCGGCGTCTTCGATGTCGAACGTCGAGATCGTCATCTTGCGCAGGAAGGCCGGCGAGAAATTGAAACTGTCGGCGGACAGCACTTCGGTCGTCAGCAGGTCGAGCGCCGCGCGTTGCTTGTTCGCGTCGACCGGCGTGAGCGGTTGGCGCCCGCTGCCGACGTGATCGCGCAGCGTCGTCAGGCCGCCGATGTACTTCGATGCGTAGAGTGCCCCCTGGCCGGCTTCGTTGAGGCCGCGCGTGAAATTGCGCCGCAGCACCGAGTAGCTTTCACCGGGTGCCAGTTGCATGTGCTCGGTGCGTTGCCACAACTCGTGGACGAGCGCGAGCCGCTTCTTCGCGTACGCGAGCGGATCGCTGCCGAGGTCCATCTGGTTCACCGCGGGATCGACGGCAAAGTAGGCGACGTCCTCGTCGGTCGAGTAGGCGAGCCACGGCTCGCTCGAGCGGGCGGCGATGGTGTCGAGCTCGGCCGCTTCCTTGTTGGCGGGAATTTCCTCGTACGCGTATTGGATGGCCCAGTAGTCGTACGGACCGAGTGTCGACATCGCGTATTCGCCCTGCCGCTCTCCTGTCACCGCCAGATTCCACGGGTTGTATTCCATCACCGAGCCCGAGATGCCGTGTGCAGCGGTGAACTGCGGATCGGAAAGCTCGGCCTCGCTATAAATAGTCGACGCGCGGAAGTTGTGCCGCAGACCGAGCGTGTGCCCGACCTCGTGCATGGTCACGCTCTTCAGGTACATGTCGACGAACTTGTCGACTTTGGGACTATCCGGATCGAGATCGCCGCGCGCTTCGAGCAGCGACAGGCCGAAAGCCGTTTCCTCGGTCGCGGCGTCGTCGTAGGTGCAATTCTGCGCATCGGAGAGTGCCTGCGCGTTGCCGCTCGTCGCCGCGGCGTACGCTGCGAATGCGTCCTTGCGCGACGGCAGGTATTCCTGCCGCAGATTGCGCACGACGCGTACGTTGTTGGCGTCGATGCCGATG
>JALYSS010000080.1 GCA_030854685.1 Pseudomonadota bacterium
GCCTTGAAGCGCATCGGGTCTCTCCTCGAGGACAGATTGGAGTCGTCGCCACATGCTAAGCCGCGACGCGGGCTTCCGGCAACGCAATTGGTCGGGAAAGCCCCCGATCGCCGCGATGCACGGGCGAAATTGCCAACGAGCCCGCAAACTTTTGCGCCTGCTCGCGCACGACCGAGCCGGCCGGCACGAACCCGGTAATCGACCGCTGCTACTGCGCGGTGCGCTGCTACTGCGGCGGATTGTTATCGGGGACGACGCGCAGCCAGCCTTGCGGGCAGGCGTTCACCGCAGGGTAGTAGCCTGCGTTTGGGCAGTAGTACTGCACCCGCGGCGCCGCCGGTGCCGACGAGTCGGGCGGCTCCACATAGACTTGCGTCGGGTAGTCGTAATACGAGTACGTGGGCGAGTACGTGGGGTAGTCGTAGTAGGAGTACGACGGGTAACCGTAGTAATACCCCGGGAAGTACCAGGGCACGCCAAAAAACACGCTGCCGAAGCCGCGCCACCGGAAATCATGTTCGTGGAAGCCGCCGCGGAAGTTGTGCCCGCCACCCCAATTGCCGCCGCCACCATGACCGCCGCCGCTCCAGTTGCCGCCGCCACCATGTCCGCCGCCGCTCCAGTTGCCGCCACCACCATGTCCGCCGCCACCGTGCCCGTCCGCGGCCTGTGCGCCAACGACCGCAATGCTCATTCCCGCCGCGATTCCGCAAGCGATCAAGGTCTTTTTCACGATGCACCTCCTGAGTCCACGTGCGTTCAATGTTGTTTAGAACCGTCGGACAAGCGAACAGTTCGCAGCGCCGCGGTCATCCGCTCAAACGGCTGGAGTCGAACGCGGGTTGACGATGTAACGGTCCGTTACGAATGGCGCGGGTCGAGCGCGTCGCGCAATCCGTCACCGACGAGATTGAACGACAGTACGAGCAGGAAGATCGAAAGTCCAGGCCAGATCGCCATCCAGGGCGCATTGTCGATGTAGTTCTTCGCGGTGTTCAGCATGCTGCCCCAGCTCGGCTGCGGCGGCTGCTGGCCGAGCCCCAGAAACGAAAGGCTGGCCTCGGCGATGACGGCAGCCGCAATCGCGAGCGTGGCCTGCACGAGCAGCGGCGGCACGATGTTGGGCAGCACATGGCGCAGCGCGATGCGCCAGGGGGCGTTGCCGATCGCACGGGCTGCGAGCACGAAGTCCTCGGCCTTGATCGCAAGCGCGGTCCCGCGCGTGAGTCGCACGAAAACGGGCGTGGCCGAAATCCCGATCGCGATCATCGCATTGCCGAGACTCGGGCCGAGGAACGCGGCGAGCGCGATCGCGAGGATCAGGAACGGGCACGCGAGCAGTGCATCCGTGACGCGCGAGATCAGCATGTCGACCGTGCCGCCCGCGTACCCCGCGAGCAGGCCCGCCGGAACGCCGATCGACAACGAGATCAGCACCGATACGACGCCCGCCAGCAACGACGCGCGCGCACCGAAGATCACGCGAGACAGCACGTCGCGGCCGATCTCGTCGGTGCCGAACCAGTGCGTAGCACTCGGCGCCTTGCGAACGGCTGCAAAGCTCGTTGCGATGGGGTCGTATGGCGCGACGAGCGGCGCGAATACCGCCATCGCGATGAACACGGCAACGACTGCAAGTCCGAAAGTGGCCGCCGGACGGCGCACGAGGCGGCGCAGCAGATGCGGGCGCGCCGATATAGGCCGTGCCTCGCCTGCGCCGATCGACGGCGCGCTCGCGGCGGCTGCGAGTGGCGCGTTCATCGGACCTCCGCGCCTGCGGCTGCTGCGCTGCCCCCGAAGGGGTAGCAGTTCGCACCTTGGGACGGCCCGGCGGCGTTCATTGGACCCGAATGCGCGGGTTGACCACCGCATACGCAATGTCGGCGACGAGGTTCAGCACGATGTACGCAGTTGCGGTGAACAGCACCACGCCCTGGACGACCGCGTAGTCGCGATTGAACACCGCGTCGACGATCAGCTTCCCGAACCCCGGAATCGTGAAGACCTGCTCGGTCAGGACCGCGCCGGAGAGAAGCGTGCCGAACTCGAGTGCGCCGAGAGTGATGATCGGGATCAGCGCATTGCGCAGTGCATGCTTCAGCACGACGTCGCGCTCGCGCACGCCTTTCGCGCGCGCCGTGCGCACGTAGTCCGACGACAGCACTTGCAGCATTGCGCTCCGCGTATGGCGCATCAGGACCGCGGCGATCGCATTTCCCAGCACGAACGCAGGCATGATCATCGACGCGAGGTTCGCGCGCAAGTCCTCGAACGGGCTCACGTAACCGGACGCGGGGAGCCACCCGAGCGTGACCGAAAAGAGCAGGATCAGCATGATGCCGAGCCAGAAGTTGGGCGTCGACAAGCCCCATAGCGCGATGACGTTCGCGCCGTAGTCCCACGCGGTGCCTCTCCGCACGGCGGACACGACGCCGGCCGGAATGCCGATCGCGAGCGCGATGACCATCGCGATGCACGCGAGCTCGAGGGTCACCGGCAGCTTCTCGGCGATCAATGCGCGCACCGGTTCCTGCATGCGCATTGATTCGCCGAGATCGCCGTGGACGACGCCGCGCAGCCAGTACAGATAGCGAACCGCGAACGGCTTGTCGAGGTGCAGCTTTTCGCGCAGATGCGCAATCACCGTCGGGTCGCGCTCCTCGCCGGCGAGCACCATCGCCGGATCGCCAGGCAGCAGCTGCTGCAGTCCGAAGATCAGGATCGAGACGAATACGAGCGTCGGCACGATCGTTGCGACACGGCGGACGACGTAGGTGAGCATTCGCCGCGCGGTTACCCGACCCTCGCGCCTCGCTGCGCGTTCCTACTTGAACCGCAACCCCGTCACGCGAACGAGCCCGTCGGGAATCGCGCGCAGGCCGTCGAGCTTGCTCGTGTATGCCCACAGCCAGTGACGGTGACAGAGGTAGATGATCGGCCGGTCCTCGAGCACGACCGCCGCGAGGTCCGCATAGAGCTTGCGCCGCTCGTCGGTATCGAGCGTCGTGCGCGAGCGGTTCAGCAGAGCGTCGACTTCCGGTTTGCAGTACCCGGCGTAATTGAGCGGCTGCTTGCACGCGTCGAAGCTGAAGATGTTGCCATCCGGATCCGCGCGTCCGCTCCAGGCGAGTACGTAGGCGTCGAACTGGCCCTTGTCGGCGAGGTCGAGCGACGTGGCGAACTCCGTCGAGAGGATTTTCACGTCGAATCCGGCTTCGCGCGCCATCGCCTGCACGACCTGCGCGATGCGCTGCGCGTCGGCCGTCGTCGGCGTCATCAGCGTGAACGACGGGTTCGGGACGCCGGCCTCCTTCAAAAGCGCCTTCGCGCGCTCGACGTTGCGCGCCGGCATCGGCACGTTCTTCGCGTAGAACGTGTTCGTCGCAGCCACCCATTGGTTACCCGGGTCGGCTTCGCCGTCCATCACGACCTGCACGATGCCGTCGCGATCGAGCGCGAGTTCGAACGCCTCGCGTACGCGCGGGTCGCGGCCGAGCGGATTCTTCTGCGCGAGGTCGCTTTTACCGATGTTGATCGTGATGCCCTGGTAGCCGATCTCGGTGATCTTCGTCAGCCGGAAGCGCGAGTCGCTCTTGACTTGCGCTACGTCCGATGGCGCGAGCCGCTCGATAAAGTCGAGTTGTCCCGAGCGAAGGTTCGCGAGCCGCACAGTTGAATCAGGTATCGGCAGGTAGACGATCCGGTCGAAGTGCACGGCGTCCTTGTTCCAGTAATTCGCGAAACGCTCGAGCACGATGCGATCCTGCGCGACGCGCTCGACGAATTGGAACGGGCCCGCGCAGACCGGCTTCGCTCCGAACTTGTCGCCGGCCGCTTGTGCAGCTTTTGGCGCAACGATCATTCCCGCGCGGTCCGCGAGTTGCGCGAGTAACGGCGAGAAGGGCGCGGAAAGATTGAGCCGGACGGTCAGCGGATCGACGGCTTCGACGCTTGCAAGCGGCGCGAGCTCGCCGCGGCGATTCGATCCGGGCATCGTCTTGTGGCGCTCGAGGCTGTACTTCACCGCGGCTGCGTCGAGCTTCTCGCCGTCGTGGAACAGGACGTTCGGGCGCAGCTTGATCGTCAGCGCCTTGTTGTCGGGCGACCATTGGTAGCTGGCCGCAAGCTGCGGAACGATAGCGAGCTTCTCGTCGATGTCGAACAGCTTGTCGCACAATGCCGAAAAGACAATGCGCCCGACGAAGCTTCGCGCGAGCGTCGGATCGAGGACGTCGGGATCCTCCGCGAGGCCGATGCGTAACGTCTGCGCCGAAGCACTCGCTGCGAGCGCGAGCATGCACCCGAACACCAGCAGCAAGCGACGCAACTGCGTATGCATGGATCCTCCATCGATTTCGACGCGGGCAGCGAACGCCGTCGCGCGCCGGCATCGGTGCGATTCAGCATAGCATGGGCGAGCGCGGAGGACGTGCCGGTGCCAGGGCGCGGGAATCCGCCGCCGACCTCGATCGGGAAACTTGCTGCCGAACTGATGGCCAACTGCGCCCGTCGGGGCGCGCCACGAGCGCGCGACAACTGGCGCTCCGGTCGCTTTTACGGTAAAACCGCACCGTGGACAATGACGTCCACTTGACGAGGACGCGCAACTTGGCCAAACCCAATTTCGAGTTTCAGAAACGCCAGAAAGAGCTGGAGAAGAAACGCAAGAAAGAAGAGAAGAAGCAGAAGAAGCTCGATCGCGCCGCTGCGCAAGCGCCGGCTGCGGAGCCCGGATCCCCGCCGGCCGAATCCAGCTAGCGAAGCGGCGGACGTTTCAGTCCGCGTTTCGCCACACCGTTGCAAGCCACGGCTGCTGATCGTGCGGCAGGCCGGTCGGTCGATAGTAATGATCGAGCAGCGTGAATCCTGCCTCGCTCATGTAACGCGACCACGTGGGAAGGTCGTGATACGCGCCATAGCGCCCGCGATTCCAGCCTTCTTCGTTATGACCGTGCGGGTTGGAAGCGAACAACACGCCCCGCGGCTTGAGTGTCCCGCGAAGCTCGACAAGCACGCGCGACAGCGCGGCGCCGGGAACATGGAAAAGCGATGCGTTCGCAAAAACGCCGTCGAAGCGCGCGGGCGGCAGCGCAAGCCTCAGGAAGTCCTGCTGCCAGACTTCGCAGCCGCTGAACGTGCGTGCCATCTCGACGAAGTTCGGTGCACCTTCGAGCCCGATCGCGATGTGACCGAGTGATGCGAGCGTACGCAAGTCGCGCCCGGGGCCGCATCCGAAATCGAGGATCGTGAAAGGCGGCGTGCCTTCGACGCGGGAAAGCAGTGCGTCGAGGTTCTGGCGCACGTCGTGGTCGCGTGTGCCCTCCCAGAATGCCTGCGCCTGCCGGTTGTAATGCTCGAGCGTGCCGTTCGACCGGGCTGCGCCATCGGACTCCGGCACGGATGTCATCGCAGTCCGCTCGAAGGCTCGCCGAACGCCTTGCGCGACGCTGCGCGCTGCGTCGTGTGCGGTGTGCTCCCGATCGCGCCTGCAAGCACGCGAATCGCGTGCAACGCCTGGCGCCGGCCGGTGCGTCGCGTGCCGTCCGCGATCTGGTGGCGACAGCTCGTGCC
>JALYSS010000108.1 GCA_030854685.1 Pseudomonadota bacterium
ATGGGCGACGAATGGACTACCGCCGCTCGATCCACCACAGCATGCCGAGCGCGATCCCGGTAAACACGGCGAGCGGGAAAGCCGCCGAGAAAAGCGGCGACCAATCGTTCAGCAGGCCGAGATTCGAAAACAGCCGTCCGACCAGGAAGAAAGTGAGTCCGATCATCGTCCCGGCGAAGATCCGGAAGCCGAGCCCTCCCTGGCGGCGCTGGAAATGCGCGAACGGCAGCGCAAGCACCATCATGACGAGCACGGTCGCCGGATAGAAGATCTTGTTCCAGAATGCGATCTCGAAGCGCGACGTCTTCTGCGCGTTGTTGCCGAGCACGCGGATGTTGTCGTACAGCGCACCGAGCTCGAGGCGCTCGGGCGCCACCTGGTAGACATTGAGGATCGACGGCCGCAGCACGGTCGCCCACATGTAGACGGGCGTCGTCGTGACGTGGGTCGCGTCCGCTCCGATTTCCGTCGCTCTCACGTTCTCCAGTTTCCACTGCCCGTTGCCGACGAACGTTCCGGTTTGCGCGACTCGAACCGTCTTCAACCGGAAATCCTCGCCGAACTCGTACATGCGGATACCCGCCAACGACATGTCGGCGAGCACGGTGCGAATGTTGACGAACGTCATGTCCTGCTTGAACCAGAAGCCCGACTCGAACTGCTGCGCGACCACGGCCGGTTCGTTCCCGGACGCCCGAACCGTCTGCGCGATGCGCTCCGCAGGCGGCGCGACATATTCGCCGGCGAGAAACGTCGCGGCGGCGAGCGGAATCCCGACGCGCAGCACCGACCACGTCATCTGCGCAAGCGACATGCCGGATGCGCGCATGACCGTGTATTCCGAATTGGCGACGAGCTGGGCGACGGCGAACAGCGTCCCGATCAACGCGGCGACCGGGAAGAGCTCGTAGAGGCGCGAAGGCAGGTTGAGCATGACGAACAGCAGCGCGCGGCTGATCGTGTAATCGCCGCGGCCGACGTCACCCAGTTCGTGGATGAGGTCGAAGAACGCGAACAGCGCGAGCAGCGCGGCGAAGATCAGCAGCGTAGCGAGCAGGACGTCGCGACCGATATAGCGCCGAAGCGTTCTCATCGTCCCCGGTTCATCGGTCAGGCGTCCGCCGGCACAGCTTCGCGTGACACGCGCGCAAACAGACCGGTCACCGACAACTGGTGCCGGAAGAGCACCACGACGACGAGCAAGGCGATCGCGTGCGGCAAGAGCAAGCCCGCCCACATTTCGAGGCGCCCCTGCGCGATCAGGCTCTGCACGATGTTGAGGCAATTGCTGTAGAGCATGTACAGGAATGCGGCGGCAACCAGATTGAACGAGCGTCCCATCCTCGGATTGACGTACGCGAGCGGCACTGCGAGGATCGTCAGCACCATGGCCGATATCGGCACCGATATCCGCCAGAACAGCTCGGCGCGCTCGACGCGGCCGCTCGACGCGATCAACGCCGCGGAGGGAATCGCCTTGGTCGACGTCGGCAGCGCGCGCACTTCGGACGGCTCGATACGTCGCCCGAGCTTCTCGAATTCGACGACCCGGTAATCGGCCTGACCCGGCGTGCCCTGATACCGGCGACCGTGCTCGAGCACGATGAAGCGGTCGCCGTTCGGCATGTCCTCGAGCTTGCCGCGCGCCGCCACGGTCGTCGCTTCCTGCTTGTCCTCGATCGAGTGCAGGAAGACGTTCCGCACGCTGCTGTCGAACGGGTTGATGCTCTCGACGAACACGACCAGGTTCGCGCGGGAGAACTCGCGGAAAAGTCCGGGCGTGACGAGCGCAATGTCGTCGCGCGACTCGATCTGCCGCTCGAACTCGATCTTGCGCTGCTCGGCCCAGGGCGAGAGGAACAGCGACAGCGCGATGATCGCGACCAGGAACGGCGCTGCAAACAGCATGATCGGTGGCAGACAGGCGATGAGCGACTGTCCCGACGTGAACCAGACAATCATCTCGCTATCGCGATACCACCGCGAAAGCGTCAGCAGCACCGTAAGAAACAGCGCGACCGACAGCAGGATATTCAGGTAAAAAAGAGCGTTGAATCCGAGCAGCGCCAGGATGCCGTCCGGCGCGATCGCGCCTCCGGCCGCGCGCGCCAGCAGCCGCAGCACGAGATTCGTGAACAGGATGGCGAGCAGGACCAGGACGAGTCCGATCGCGGTCGCCGTCAACTCGCGGACGAGGCTACGCCGGAAAATCATGACGGCGGGAAAATTTTGACTTTTTTACGACGATTTGCCGATAATGCGCGAGTCTTGGCCCTGTCGCGCAAAAACGTCAGGAAGCGAACCCGAGGAGCCCGATGGAATTTACCATAAAAAGCGGAAGCCCCGAGAAGCAGCGCAGCGCATGCGTTGTCGTCGGCGTTTTCGACAATCGCAAACTCTCGTTGTCCGCGGAACTGATCGATCGCGCGTCGAACGGGTACATCAGTGAAATCATCCGTCGCGGCGACATGGAGGGCAAGCTCGGCGCGACGCTGCTCCTGCACAGCGTCCGAGGAACCCTGGCTGATCGCGTACTTTTGATCGGGCTCGGCAAGGAGCGCGATTTTCGCGACAAGGAGTTCCGGCAGGCGATCCGCAGCGCCGTCAAGCTGCTGAACGACACGGGTTCCTACGAGGCGGTTCTCTACCTGACCGAGGAAAAGGTCAAGCGCCGGGAAGTCGCGTGGCGGGTCGAGCATGCCGTCACCGTCGCGATGGACTCCGTCTACCGCTTCGAGCAGATGAAAAGCGAGCCCACGGAAGTGCGACGGCCGTTGCGAAAGCTCACGCTCTCGGTGCCGCAGCGTTCGGATCTCGGCGCGGGCGAGGCAGCGGCGGCGCGCGGGCTCGCGATCTCGCACGGGATGGATTTCGCGAAGGATCTCGGCAATTTGCCCGGGAATGTCTGCACGCCGCGCTATGTCGCCGAACGCGCGCAGGAACTCGGCAAGTCTTTTCCCGAAATCAAGGTCACCGTCATGGAGCGGCCCGAAATCGAGGCGCTCGGCATGGGATCGTTCCTGTCAGTGACCAACGGCAGCGACGAGCCGCCGCGGTTCATCGTGCTCGAATACGACCAGTCGTCACGCAAGCAGAAGCCGATCGTGCTGGTCGGCAAGGGCATCACGTTCGACACCGGCGGCATTTCGATCAAGCCCGCCGGCGACATGGACCAGATGAAGTTCGACATGTGCGGCGCAGGGTCGGTCCTCGGCACGTTCCGCGCGATCGCCGAGCTCAGGTCGAAGCTCAACCTCGTCGGCCTCGTTCCCGCGTGCGAGAACATGCCGTCCGGCCGTGCAACCAAGCCGGGCGACATCGTGAAATCGATGTCGGGAAAAACGGTGGAAGTGCTGAACACCGATGCCGAAGGGCGGCTGATCCTCGCTGACGCGCTGACGTACGCCGAGCGCTACGAGCCGCAGGCGGTCGTCGATATCGCGACGCTGACGGGCGCGATGGTCGTGGCACTCGGCCATGTCGCGTGCGGCGTGTTCAGCAACAGCGATTCGCTTGCGCGCGCCTTGCTCGCCGCGGGTGACGACGCATACGACCGCGGCTGGCAGATGCCGCTGTGGGACGATTACCAGGAAGGACTCGACAGCAACTTCGCCGACTTCGCGAACATCGCCGGACGCGCCGGCGGCAGCATTACCGCGGCGTGCTTCCTGTCGCGGTTCGCGCACAAATACGATTGGGCGCACCTCGACATCGCGGGTATCGCGTGGAAGGAAGGGAAGGAAAAGGGAGCGACCGGCCGCCCGGTGCCGATGCTCGCGACGTGGCTTTTGTCGCACGAAGCGATCGGCTGAGAAGACGTCGCATGACGTCGATCGATTTCTACACGCACGTCGCCGAGCCGCTGAAGCTCGCCGCGAAGATTGTCGCCAAGGCTTACCGGATGCACGGCAGCGTACGCGTCCTGACGCCGGACGCGGCCACCACCGGCGCACTCGATCGCTTGCTGTGGCTCGACCCGCCGCTCGCGTTCCTGCCACATTGCCGGATGGAAAGCGCCATCGCGAGCGAAACGCCGATCTGGATCGACGAGACGCTCGCGCATGCGGGACCCGCGACGGTGCTCGTCAACCTGCATCCGGAGCCGCCGCCCTTCTTCAGCCGCTTCGAGCGTCTCGCTGAAATTGTCGGTGCCGATGAAGACCAGTTGCTCGCCGGACGTGCGCGCTTTCGCTACTATCGCGAGCGCGGCTATGAAATGCGCCGGCACGACTGGTCGCAGCGCGACTAACGCGCGGGAACGCTCCGCTCAATCGTGACCGATGCCGACCGCCCGCGAGCTCCTTGAACAGGCCGACGCGCTGATGCGGCGCAATCGCAAACGCGGCAAGGGCCGGTTCGGCGACGTTCCCACGCTGACCGATGCGCTTGGCATCGACCGTGACGCATCGCTTGCGCCGACGATGATCCTGCCGGACGCGCACGCGCTGGCCGATCCCATTGCGCTCGTCGAACTGACCGACCCCGAGTCTGCGGCGACCGACGCGCCGGTGGACGCCGATCCGATCTTGCTTGACACGCTCACCGAGGTTCCGGTGCTGACCGACGTCGTCCTGGCGTGGCCTCCCGCTGCGGAGTTGCCCGGGCCCATCGCAATCGTCGACGAGCCGGTGCAACTCGACGACGCGTTTCCGGCCTCGGCCGCCGAAGCGGAAGCGGTCGCCGCGCAGTTGCCGCCGCCCGCCGTGCTGGAGCAGGAGGCCAGCGAGCCGCCGGTCGCGCCTTACCTCGACATTGTCGAGACCGTGCAGCCGGCATCTGCCGCCCCGCCGCTCGCCGACGATTTCATCCTGGACATTCCGCCCTCGCAGGAAGCCCCGGCCGCCGTCGCGAACGCGGACGATTCTCCGATCCCGCCGGTCGCGGGCCCGGCCACGCCGGTGCCCGGCAGCCGCGATTGGGACGCGCTGGCCGAGGAAATCCGCATGCAGGTGCTACAGCGACTCGACCTCTTCACCGACACCGGATTGCGGGAGCAACTCGGGGAACGGCTTAAACCGATCGTCGAACGGGCCAGCACCGCGCTGGTCGAGACGATCAACCGCGAGCTCGGCGAGCTTGTCCGCGGCTATGTCGCCGAAGCGATCGAGCGCGAAATCGACAGCTGGCGCAACCGCGACTCGTCGTAAATCACGGACGTCGCGCGATCATGTCGATCTCGATCAGCGCCGCCCGCGCGAGTCCGGTCACGCCGATGCAGGTGCGCGCGGGGCGCCGGTCCGCTGGAAAGTAGGTCGCGTAAGCCGCGTTCATCCGCTCGTAGTGCTCGTCGAAATGACGCAGGAAAATACGCACGGTGGCGACGTCGCCGAAGCCCAGCCCGCAACCTTCGAGCACGGCGAGCAGGTTCTTCATCACCTGGTGCGTCTGCGCCTCGATCGTCTCGGGATATGCCGAGGAAGCGGACGTGCCGACGAACGGCATCTGTCCGGTCAGGAAAACCCAGCCATCGGCCTCGACCGCGTGGCTGAACGGCGCGACGGGATCCGGCGCGCCACCGATCATATGGACGACGAGTGCGGACATGCGGGCGGCTCCTTTGGCACAAGCGAAGGTGACGCATTTTCGTCGCACTCATGCGCCGACAGCCAGCGTTTCGCCAACGAACGCTTGCGAAGTCCGTCCTATGGCGTGCTAGACTGCACCGCATGAGCATCGGCAACCTTCGCAACGCACTGCCGGCGCCCCTCGCCGGGGCTTGGGCGGGCTTCGTCTATTTTTATACGGACCATGCCGAGGGCCGCACGCGACCGTAGCACCAGCAAAAATAGTAACAACATCGATCGGGCGGCTCCAGCAAGGGCCGCCCGATTTTTTTGACGCCACCAGGAGAGCAACATGATCATCGTCATGCAACCCGAAGCCGGCGACGCGGAAATCGCCGCCGTCGAAGCCAAGATTCGCGCGCACGGACTCGACGTCCATGTTTCGCGCGGCACGGAGCGCACGCTGATCGGTGCGATCGGCGACGAGCGGAAGCTCGATCCGGAGATGTTCGATCCGCTGCCGGGCGTCGAACGTTCGCTGCACATTCTGAAGCCGTACAAGCTCGTCGCGCGCGAGTGGCACAAGGCGAGCACCGTCGTCGACGTGCGCGGCGCGCGTATCGGCGGCGGCGAGGTGCAGGTGATCGCCGGACCGTGCTCCGTCGAAACGGTGCCGCAAATGGAAGCGGCGGCCGAGGGCGTCGCGGCGGCCGGCGCGCGATTGATGCGCGGTGGCGCGTTCAAGCCGCGCAGCAGCCCCTACGCGTTCCAGGGCAAGGGCGTCGAGGGACTCACGATGCTGAAAAACGCCGCGTCACGCTTCGGCTTGCCGATCGTCACCGAATTGATGGACGTGCGAATGCTCGACACGTTTCTGGCGAACGACGTCGACGTGATCCAGATCGGCACGCGCAACATGCAGAACTTCGATCTGCTGAAGGAAGTCGGCAAGGTCGACGTTCCCGTGATCCTGAAGCGCGGCATGAGTGCCACGATCAGCGAATGGCTGATGGCGGCCGAGTACATCGCGGCGGGCGGCAATCATCGCATCGTGCTGTGCGAGCGCGGCATCCGCACGTTCGAAACCGCGTATCGCAACGTGCTCGACGTTACGGCAGTGGCGGTGATGAAGAAGGAGACGCACCTGCCGGTGATCGTCGATCCGTCGCACGCTGGCGGCAAGGCATGGATGGTGCCGGCGCTGTCGTGCGCGGCGATTGCCGCCGGCGCCGATGCGTTGCTGATCGAGGTACACCCCTGTCCGTCCGAAGCGTGGTGCGACGCGGACCAGGCGCTGTCGATCGACGAGTTCGGTACATTGATGACGCGACTTCGCGCAGTGGCGCAGGCGATGGGACGCTCGCTCGCGGCGTCGGAAAAGAATCAGCGTCTGGAGGCGCTTGCCGCGGTGTAGTCGGCCCCGAACTTCGTACACACCGTCAAACAGGGTGGGCGTTGCCGGATGTCGCGCGCGCAGCAAGAGCGAGCAACGCGCGAATGCTGGAGGATCGAGTCTCCGCGCGCAGAAATGCGTCGATGACGGCGTTGCGCCAATCGGTCCATAGCAGGGCGATGCGCGGATAAGCCTCGAACCAGTGCGGCCCGACCCGACACAGCGCTTCGGCGGGCGGGAACACCTGCAGTCCGCGGCGCTCGACGCGCGTCTTCGGCGCGCGCGCCTCGTCCTGGTACATCAGGAGCGACGTGCCGTGCGGAAGCTGCTGCAAGCTGTTGCCGCCGAGCTTCGTCGCCACGACGATCTTCGGCAGCGCCACGGTATCACCGGTGTGCAGGTGCAGCGAAACCTCCGGATTGAGGCAATAGCGCTTGCCGAAGCGTTTCGCGAGGCACCTGCCATGCGCGCAGGCGATGTATCCGAGAATTTCGAAAGTCATCCGGATCACGCGCAGGACCGGATGGCCGCCCAGTCCTGCGGCTGACGAGCTGCTGTCCGTCTATAATTCAGCGCTTTGCCCGCTTCACAGCAGCAGCCAAACATGGAACTCGCGAAAAGCTTCGAGCCGCACGCGATCGAAGCGAAGTGGTATCCGCTCTGGGAGGCGCGCGGCGACTTCAAGCCAAGCTACGCGCAAGGCAGCAAGCCGTACTGC
>JALYSS010000120.1 GCA_030854685.1 Pseudomonadota bacterium
TATCGCGTCGTCCTGCAGTCGCCCGCTCACAACAAGTTCACCGGCTCCGAGAAGGCGGTGACGCTCAAGATCGAACCCTGCAAGCGCTATTACATAAATGCGCAGTTCGACAATCCGGTAACTCCGGCGTGGGAACCCGTGACCGACTACGTCGAAACGATCGCGGGTTGCAGGGTTTCCGCCGGATGACGAACGGCGCGAGCGCGTCATTCCGCTATAATTCCGCGACTTTTTCGCCGCCTGTCTTCCGTCTCGGAGGGCGGGTGCGATCGCCGCTCGTTTCTTTTCGAAAACCCGCTTGCGCCTCACGCAAATAAAGCTTTCCGGTTTCAAGTCGTTTGTCGATCCCACGTCGATCGCGACACCGGGCCAACTCGTCGGCATCGTTGGTCCCAACGGCTGCGGCAAGTCGAACGTCATCGACGCGGTGCGTTGGGTGCTCGGCGAGTCGAAGGCGTCGGCGCTGCGCGGCGAGTCGATGCAGGACGTCATCTTCAATGGCGCCGGCGATCGCAAGCCGATCGGGCGTGCGTCGGTCGAGCTCTTTTTCGACAACAGCCAGGGGCGCATCGGCGGCCAGTGGGGCCAGTACGCGGAGCTGTCGATCAAGCGAATGCTGACGCGCGATGGCGATTCCACGTACTACATCAACAACATCCCTGTTCGCCGTCGCGACATCCACGACCTCTTTCTTGGCACGGGTCTCGGCCCCCGCGCGTACGCCATCATCGAACAGGGGATGATTACGCGCGTCATCGAAGCGAAGCCCGACGAGCTGCGCGTCTTTCTCGAAGAGGCAGCGGGTGTTTCCAGATACAAGGAGCGCCGCCGCGAAACGGAGGGCCGCCTCGCTGATACGCGCGAGAACCTTTCGCGCGTGGAGGACATCCGACAGGAACTCGGCAACCAGATCGCGAAACTCGACGAGCAGGCGAAGGTCGCCGGCCACTATCACGAACTCGAAATGCGGCATCGGAGCGCGCAGCATCTGCTGTGGCATGCGAAGGCGCAGGAGGCGGCGCGCGCGCGCGAGCGTTCCGCGAACGAAATCGCGGCATTGACCGTGGGTCTCGAAGCGCTGCAGGCGGACGTGCGGCAGGCGGAGACGCGGCTGGTCCAGTTGCGCGACCGGCATTTCGCCGCGGGCGACGCGCTGCATGACAAGCAAGGTGCGTTCTATGCGGCCAACGCGGAAGTCACGCGCCTCGAACAGCAACTCGCCTTCGCGCGGGAGAGCGAAACGCGGTTGAGCGAGCAGGTCGCGCAGCTCGCGGAAGCGATCGGTGCGCTCGGCGGTCAGCAGGCGGCGCTGCACGCCGAGCAAGCGGGCGCTGCGCGTACGCTGGAAGAAGCGCTTACGGCGCGCGAACGGACCGTGGCCGAGGAAGCGCAGGCGCGGGGGGGGCTGCCGGACCGCGAGGCCGCTGTCACCGAGGCGTCACGCGCGCTGAATGAGTTGCAGCAGCAAATCGCGTTGACGGAGCAGGGCATTCGTGTGGGTGAAGCACGGCGCGACAGCGCCACGCAGGCGCTCGCGCGCGTCGGTGAGCAGCGCACGCGCGTCGCGGCTGAACTCGATGCGCTGGCGCTTTTGGCCACCGATCCCGTGCAGGCCGTGGAGCAGCAGCTCGCGCAGGAGAGCGACGAACTGGCCGAAAAGCAGAAGCTGCAGCAGGAACTGCACGCGGCCGTGCAAGCGTTGCAGGAGCGCCAGCGCGGCGCCGCCGATGAGTGGCAGCGCGACAGCAAGCGGCTCGCCGATCTCGCCGCGCGCGCCGACGCGCTGTCCGCGTTGCAGGCGAAGATTGGCCGCGGCAAGGACATCGACGGCTGGCTCGAAGCACGCGGTCTCACGCACGCCCGGCGGTTATGGCAGGTGGTGGAGATCGAACCCGGGTGGGAAGATGCGCTCGAAGCCGTGTTGCGCGAGCGGCTGAACGCGCTCGAGCTGGCGCGCCTCGACGACGCGCTCGCCTGGATCGCCGACGCCAAGCCGCCGGGCCGCCTGGCCGTCTATACGAATGCAGCGCCGCACGCGACGACGATGTCCGTCGATGCATTGCTCGCGAAAGTGCGCGCGACCGACGCGAACGTCGCGGTGGCGCTCGCCGACGGTTTGCACGGTGTCCGCTGCCAACCGGATCTCGCGGCGGCACTCGCAGCGCGCGGGAGCCTGCAAGCCGGCGAAACCTTCGTCACGCCGGAAGCCCATCGCGTCAGCGCACAAGGCATAGCGTTCTTCGCACCCGACAGTGAGTTGCATGGCGTATTGGCGCGGCAGCGCGAACTCGCCGAGCTCGCCGCGCTGATCGAATCCGCGACGATCACGGCGGGCACGGCGCGATCCGCGCTCGAAACGGTCGAGCGGGATCTCAAGGACAAGCAGGCGGCGTGGCATCAGGAAAATCTCGCGCTCGCGTCCCAGCAGCGGCGCTGCCATGATCTCGAGCTCGAGCTCGTCCAGCTGCGCCAGGCGGCCGAGGCCGCGTCCCGTCGGCGCTCGCAGCTCGCGCAGGAAAGCGACGATCTCGCAGCCCAGCATGCGCAAGGCACCGAGGAGCACGCCGGGATTGTCGCCGACATCGCGGACCGTCAGTCGCAATTGCACGACCAGATGGCCGCGCGCGAGGCGGCGCGACATGCGCGAAACGAAGCCGAAGCAGCACTCGCGCGAAGTCGCGAGCAGTTGCGCGTCGCGGAACGCGCGGCGCAGGAAGCGAGCTTTGCCGAGCGAAGCTGTCGCGACCGCCTCACGGACATCGCGCGCCGCGGTGAATCGCTGGTGGCGCAGGTCTCGCAGCAGCAGGGGCTGCTCGGGCAACTCACGAGCGAACGGCAATCGATCGACTGGACGCCCGTCGAGGAAACGTTGCAGCGCCAGCTCGGCGCCCGCGGCGACGCGGAGCAGGCGCTGGCGGCTGCACGCAATCTGCAGGAATCATTGACGGCGGACCTTCGCGCCGGCGACGAGGCGCGGCTTTCCGCCGAGCAGAAGGTCGATCCTGCACGCGTGAAGATCCAGGAGATGCAGCTGAAGGAGCAGGCGGCGGCGCTCGCCGAGCAGCAGTTCGTCGAGCAATTGAATGAAGCGAAGGCCGAGCTAGCCGCACTGCCGGAAGCGCTGACGGCGTGGGGAAGCGCGCGGACGCTGCCGGGTGAAATCGAGCGCCTGGCGAACGCCATCGCCGAATTGGGCGCCGTCAACCTGGCGGCGCTCGATGAACTGACTCAGTCGAGCGAACGCAAGGCGTATCTCGACCGCCAGGCGGCGGATCTTACCGAGGCGATGACGACGCTCGAATCGGCGATTCGACAGATCGACCGCGAATCACGCGACCTCCTGCAACAGACATTCGATACCGTCAGCACCAATTTCGCGAAGCTTTTTCCGACGCTGTTCGGCGGTGGACAGGCGAAGCTCGTGCTGACCGGCGAGGAGATCCTCGACTCCGGCGTGCAGGTGATCGCGCATCCGCCGGGCAAGCGCAACACGTCGATCCATCAGCTCTCCGGAGGCGAAAAAGCGCTGACGGCGATCGCGCTCGTGTTCGCGCTGTTCCAGTTGAATCCCGCACCGTTCTGCCTGATGGACGAAGTGGACGCGCCCCTCGACGAATCGAATACGCACCGGTTCTGCGAGATGGTGCGCGAGATGTCGGGGGAATCGCAGTTTCTTTTCATTTCGCACAACAAGATCACGATGGAAATGGCGAACCAGCTGATTGGCATCACGATGCCGGACCTTGGCGTTTCGCGCGTCGTCACCGTCGACATCGCGGAAGCGCTCGAACTCGCGTCGGAACCGCAACTCGCGACGTAGCGGGCCGCACCGCTTCGCGCGCTATACTTCGTCGACCATGGCTCTACGCATCGACTCTCGCGCAGTGCAGCCTGCGCGGCACGCGAGCGGACCATGTGCTCGCCCCACGCTTGCGGCGGTATTGGCCAATACCGCGGCTGCGCTGCGGCGCTCATGAGCCTGCAGCTCGGATTGATCGTCGCCGGCGTGCTGCTCGTCGTCGGGGTGATCGTCTACAACGCCTGGCAGGAGCGTCGGCTGACGCGGAACCTCGAGCAGGCGCGCGTGCCGGCCGATCGCTCCGACGCCAGTTCGGCGCCGCGTCCAGCCGAGCGGGTCGAGCCGACGCTCGGGACGCAACGCGGGTCGGGTTCGCCGACAACCAATCCCGAGGGCGCGGCAGCATTCCACACAGGCCAGTCGCGCGAATCGGCGTTCGAGCCGCCGCACGAGGTCATTGCGCCGTCCGCGCGATTCGAGGCCGCGGAAGACGTTTCGACCGAAGCATCCGACGTCGCCCTCGGCACGAGTGCAGCGGAAACCGCTTCGGTGTCCGGTGCGTCGATCCGCAGGGCTCCCGCATCGGCGCTCGGGCCAAGCCGCACCGCTTCGAAACAGACGCCGCAGCCCGATCACGAGATCGAGTGCCTGATTCCGCTGCAACCGGCAGCACCCGTCGCCGCCGGCGCGCTCGCCGCGGGGCTTCATGCGCGAATCGGCAAGGCGCTGCGGTGGTTCGGCCGTCCCGATGCGCGGTCGGACTGGGAGCGCCTGACGAGCGATACGCCCGGGCACTTTGCGGACGTCGTCGCGTGCATGCTGCTCGCCGACCGGAACGGTGCGGCATCGCGCGCGCAACTCGAAACGTTCGTGCGCGTCGTCGGCGAGATCGCGCCGACGTTACCCGCCGCGTTCACACCTCCTGACGTTGCGCGCGAGCTCGCGCGCGCGGAATCGCTCGATCGCCTGTGCGCCGAACTCGATGTACAGATCGGACTGACGGTGCAGATGCCCGAGCCCGCATCGATCGCCGGCACGCGGCTGCGCGGCGTCGCGGAGGCATCGGGCTTTCGGCTTTCGCCGGCCGGCCGCTTCGAATTCGCGCATGAGGACACCGGGGCCGTGCTCTTCACGTTGCAGAATCTGAGGCCCGATCCGTTCAGCGCCGACATGCTCCGCCTCACCGCCACCAGCGGCGTGGTCTTCCTGCTCGACGTTGCGCGTCTTTCCGATCCGTTGCGTGTGTTCGACCACATGAAGCTCGCGGCACGGCGGCTGGCGGCGACGCTCGGCGCCGAATTGGTCGACGACAATCGGCGTCCGCTCGACGACGCGGCGCTCGCCACGATTCGGGACCAGGTGGACGCCGCTGCCGACGCGTTGCGCGCCGTGCACATCGAGCCCGGCAGCGCTCGCGCCCTGGCGCTGTTCAGCGCGTAGTGCCCACCGCAAGAAAGCCTTCCGCAGTCCCCACGACCGCCGCCAGACGCGCCGAAGCGTTGCGCGAAGCGATCGGGACGCACAACCGCAGCTATTACATTCTCGACCAACCGACGGTCAGCGACGCGGAATACGACGCACTGTTCCGCGAGCTGCAGGCGCTCGAAGCCGAATACCCGTCGCTCGTCACCTCCGAGTCGCCGACGCGGCGAGTGGGCGGCGCGCCGCAGGTGCAGTTTGCGCCGGTGCGGCACGCGGTGCCGATGCTGTCGATCCGCACCGAGACGGATACCACGCAAGACGGCGCCGCACGGTTCGATGCGCGCATTCGTCGCGACCTCGGGATCGACGCCGCCGCGTCGCCGGTCGAATACATCGCCGAGCTCAAGTTCGACGGACTGGCGATCAGCCTCCGCTATGAGCAGGGCCGTCTCGCCGTGGCCGCGACGCGAGGCGACGGCGAAGTGGGCGAAGACGTCACGCGCAACATCCGCACGATCCGCGCGATTCCGCGGCGCCTTTCGACGCAGGATCCACCCGAGCTACTCGACGTGCGGGGCGAGGTATACATGACGCGCGCGGACTTCGCGGGCTTGAATGCACGTCAACGCGAGGCGGGGATGCGTACGTTCATCAACCCGCGCAACACGGCCGCCGGTGCGGTGCGCCAGCTCGATCCCGCCATTACCGCGGAACGTCCGCTGCAGTTCTTCGCGTACGGCGCGGGTGAAGTGAGCGGTTGGACGATGCCGTCGACGCATGCGGAACTGCTCGACGCGCTCGGCGCATTCGGGCTCCCCGTCGACGACCATCGGCGCATCGCGCACGGTGCCGACGACCTGGTGGCGTTTTACGAGCACGTGACCAGGATACGCGACACGCTGCCGTTCGACATCGACGGGGTCGTCTACAAGGTCAATCGCCTGGCGCTGCAGCGTGAGCTGGGTTTCGTGACGCGGGAGCCCCGCTGGGCGGTTGCGCACAAATTCCCCGCCGAGGAAATGGCGACGCGCCTGGTCGATATCGGCGTGCAGGTCGGACGAACGGGCGCCATCACGCCGATCGCGCGGCTTACTCCGGTGTTCGTCGGCGGCGTCACGGTGACCAACGCGACGCTTCACAACGAGGACGAGGTGCGGCGCAAGGACGTACGGATCGGCGATACGGTGATCGTCCGTCGCGCCGGCGACGTCATTCCGGAAGTCGTCCGCGTGCTTACCGAGCTGCGTCCCCCGGACGCACGTGAATTCGTCATGCCGACGCAATGCCCCGAGTGCGGCTCGGCGGTCGTGCGGCTTCCCGGCGAAGCGATCGCGCGGTGCACCGGCGGACTCGTCTGCCCGGCGCAGCGCAAGCAGGCGTTGCGGCATTTCGCGAGCCGCCACGCGATGGACATCGAGGGACTGGGCGAAAAACTCATCGACCAGCTCGTCGCCACCGGGCGCGTGCGCACGCCTGCCGATATCTACCACCTCCAGGCCGTCGACGTGGCATCGCTCGAGCGGATGGCCGGGAAGAGCGCGGCCAACGTGATCGCCGCGATCGACATGAGCCGCGGCACGACGCTAGCGCGCTTTATTTTCGCACTCGGCATTCGCCACGTCGGGGAAGCGACGGCCCGCGACCTTGCATCGCACTTCGGGGCACTGGCGCCGCTGATGGCGGCGACCGACGCGGAATTGCTGGAAGTCCGCGACGTCGGGCCGGTCCTCGCCGAGTCGATTCGCGATTTCTTCGCCGAGCCTCACAATTGCGACGTGATCGATGCGCTGCGCAAAGGCGGCGTGCGCTGGGACGAAGCTGCGCCTCGACGCGCCGCCGCGGGCGCGCTTACGGGGCGCACGTTCGTCCTGACCGGCACGCTGTCGTCACTTTCCCGCGACGAGGCGAAGGCGCTTCTCGAAGCGGCGGGGGCAACGGTCGTGGGCAGCGTATCGAAAAAGACCGATTATGTCGTCGCGGGCACCGATGCGGGCAGCAAGCTCGCCAAAGCGGAGACACTCGGCGTCGCGGTGATCGACGAAAACCAGATGCGCGCGTTGCTCGCGTCATGAAGCGGGAATGACATGAAGAAAATCAGCAAAGCCGTCTTTCCGGTCGCCGGGCTCGGCACGCGCTTTCTGCCAATCACGAAGGCGAGCCCGAAGGAAATGCTCCCCGTCGTCGACAAGCCGCTGATCCAGTATGCCGTCGAGGAGGCGGCGGCGGCGGGCATCACCGACATGATCTTCATCACCGGACGCAACAAGCGCGCGATCGAGGACCACTTCGACAAGGCGTACGAGCTCGAGACCGAGCTCGCGCTGCGCAACAAGACGCTGCTGCTGGAACAAGTGCAGGCCGCGACGCCGCCGGGAATCAATTGCGTCTATATCCGGCAAAACGAGGCTCTCGGGCTCGGTCATGCGGTGCTTTGCGCGGAGCCTGTCGTCGCCGACGAGCCGTTCGCGGTATTTCTCGCCGATGACCTGATCGATTCAGCAACGCCGGTGATGAAACAGATGGTCGACCTCGCGGTGCGCGAGAATGCGTCGGTCATCGGCGTCATGACCGTCGCACCGGAAGAGACCGTGAATTACGGCGTCGTCGAAGCGAACCCCGAGCCCGTTGGTGCGCGCGTCAGCCGGATCTGCCGCATCATCGAAAAGCCGAAGCCGGGAACGACGTCGTCGACGCTGGCGGTCGTCGGACGCTACGTTCTGTCACCGCGCATCTTCCATCATTTGCGGACGATGCCGCCCGGTGCGGGCGGCGAAATCCAGCTCACGGATGGCATCGCAGGGCTCTTGACCGAACAGCGCGTGCTGGCCTACGAATTCGAGGGCCGTCGCTACGACTGCGGCAGCAAGCTGGGTTACCTCGAAGCGACCGTCGATTTCGGCCTGCGGCACCCCGAAGTCGGTGAGGCATTTGCCCGCTTCCTCGCCGACCGCAAGCGCTGAATCGATGACGTTGAACGAGCTGCGCTACGTCGTCGCGGTCGCGCAGGAGCGAAGCTTCGGCCGCGCCGCCGCCAGGTGTTTTGTCAGTCAGCCGGCGCTGTCGGTTGCGATTCAGAAGCTGGAGGATGAGCTCGGCGCACCGCTCTTCGAGCGCGGAAAGTCCGAGATCACGATCACGCCGATCGGCGAGCGCATCGTCGAGCAGGCGCAGAAGGTGCTCGAAGAAGCGGCACGGATCAAGGACATCGCGATCGGCGGGCGCAATCAGCTGGTCGGCACGTTGCGGCTCGGGATCATCCACACCGTCGCACCGTACCTGCTCCCTGACCTGGTTCCCGAATTGCACGCGGCCGCGCCGCAAATGCCGCTGGACATCGAGGAGACGCTGACCGAGAACCTCGAAGCTGGCCTGCGCACCGGTCGAGTGGACGCAGCGATCATCGCGCTACCGTTCGATCCGCCGGGGGTCGTCACGGAATTCATGTACGAGGAACCGTTCCAGGTTGTCGTGCCGAAAGGTCACAAATGGGCGCGGCGCAGGGCAGTGGCGCCGGACGAGCTCGCGAGCGAACACACGATCCTGCTCAACGTCGGGCATTGCTTTCGCAACCAGGTGCTGGACGCGTGTCCGGAGCTCAATCAGTCGGGCGCGCAAGTCACGCGCACGAATTCGCTCGAGACGGTGCGCAATATGGTCGCATCCGGGCTCGGCGTTTCGGTGTTGCCGCGTGACGCGTTGACGCCGCGCTATCGCAGTCAGCTGGTCGTGCCGGTACCGTTCACGCCGCCCGCGCCTTCCCGGCGGATCGCGCTCGCGTATCGGCGAAGCTTCCCGCGGCCAGCCGCCATTGCGGCGATTCGGAAAAGCGTCGCGCGCTGCCGCGCGAAATCGCCACGCCGGAAGATGTGATTACCTCGACAGCGCCGCGATATGCGCGAGCGAGCCGACGATATAATCCGGCTCCGGCGCATGACGCTCGACCGGCAGTCCGTAGCGGTTGATCCAGAACGTCGTGAAGCCAAAAGCCTTCGCACCCGCCGCATCCCAGCCGTTCGCCGAGATAAAGGCGATTTCGCCGGGTGGGAGCCGCAATTGGTCGACGACAAGCTGATAGACCCGAGGAGCAGGCTTGTAGATACCGGCCGCGTCGACCGAAAGCAATCCGTCGATGTGCGGCGCGAGCGACGATGACTTGACCAGCGGGTCGAGCATGTCGAGTGTGCCGTTCGACAGGATCCAGCGCGGACGCGGGCCGAGGACGGCCAGCGCGTCGGTCGCATCGGGGAAGGGTGAAAGCGCGAGATAGGCATCGAGGAGCCGCTGTCGATCGGTCGCGGTGAGCGGAACCATCAACTGCGCCACGGCGTAATCGAGGGCGCGCGCGGTCAGTGTCGAGAAATCGTCGCGCGGAAATGCGGGCGAGATCATCAGCGACTGCAGCCAGGTGTACTCGAGTTGCTTCGTGCGCCATATCTGCGACAGCACGGCGCCCTGACGCGGTGCGAGCGCTTCGGCAAGGGTCACGACCGAGTGCACATCGAACAACGTTCCGTAAGCATCGAAAACGAAAGCGCGAGGAATGGTCGGCATGGTGTAAAAACGTCGAGGCAAAAAAAGAGGGGTTACACTTGCGCGTAACCCCTTGGTTCATTTTGGTGGGCGATACTGGGTTCGAACCAGTGACCCCCGCCGTGTGAAGGCGGTGCTCTACCACTGAGCTAACCGCCCCGCGAACCCAGACAGGAGCAGCGATTTAACCATAGGCTGGGGGTCAGTTCAAACCGGATTCGTGTCTTTGTTGATGCCTGTCATGGACAACCATGCACCGTTTAGGTGCGTTTAGGCCGCGATGGAGATACCGAACTCGACGTGACGTCACGGTCGTCCCAGCCCGCAGTTGTTTTCCAAAGGTTATTCCTCGTTGGCCTGCCGGTTGCTTCAGCGAACGACTCGCCTGCGCAACCGCCGATGTCGTCCCGGACCTACGACGAAATGCGTGCGGAGGACGGTGCCATCCGCCCTCATTGCCGCCCATTCGCGGACTTTCTCGAGCGGACTCGCCCTATCGAATCGCGCAAAGGCGCGAAGAGGCCGAGCGGCTTTTTCATCGTGTCAGCATCACGTTCGCCGTGTATGGCGAACAGAGCGGCACGGACGCCTCATTCCGTTCGACCTCGTGCCACGCATCATTCCTGCGCATGAGTGGAACCGCATGGAAGCGGGACTTTCGCGACGCGTGCACGCGTTGAACCTTTTCCTCCGCGACGTCTATCACGAGCAATCGATCCTGTGCATGGTGAGCGTTGCAGGCACTCGCGAAAAAGCTTAACCTTCCTGCCGCCAGATACGATGCGGCCAGTCGCAGCGACGTTCGATCGACGGGTGGCCAGAGCTAGCCGTAGAGCAAGTCACCACCGTGACCATTTGCACCACAAGGAGGAAAGACATGTCCCAAGTAAAACGCGGCGACCGGTCAGCGCGCTTTCGCCGTTTCACCGTGGCAGGCGCGGTCGGCTTGATGGTTGCAGTCGTACTCTCAACGTTCGCTGCGCTGCCGGCAGGAGCCCAGTCATCGGCACCGATCAAAATCGGCGTACTGCTGCCGAAGTCCGGTCCTTACGCAATCCAGGGCGAAAACGGGTACAACGGCGCGCAGATTGCCGTCGCCGATTTCGGCGGCAAGGTGTTG